>CAJLRT010000021.1 GCA_905209135.1 uncultured Eubacteriales bacterium | reverse complement strand
CGAGCAGCGCCATGCTGATCTGTTCCCCGGCGCTCATCAGAACGTCCATCTCGCGCCGGGAGGGGTTGGGGTTGATCTCCCCCGCTTTTTCAATGATCTCGTCCGTCGTGTCGCCCTGCGCCGAAACGACGACGATGACCTGGTTGCCCGCCTTGTATGTATCCGTAATGATATCCGCGACGTTTTCCAGGCGCTGTGTGTCGGCGACGGAAGAGCCGCCGAATTTCTGTACAATCAGAGCCATATGTGAAGCCCTCCAATTCTCAAATAAAGTCCGTCCGGCCGATGATACGGAGCATGGACAGCACATGCACCTGCCCGAACATATTGATAAATTCCACTTCGGTGATGGGCGGCGTCTCAAGCCAGCACTCGTCCGGCTGGGCGGACGGCACTTCGCGCAGCACTGCTTTTTTGATCAGACCCTCGCGGTCCTGTTTGGGGATGCGGACCAGCCGCGCGATCTTCACCGTTTTGTAATCCGCCGTAATATCCGCGCCGGGGTCTTTCCATTGTATGTTGTTTCCCTCGGCTCTGTGCTTGACGCAGTCGATGATGTCGGCGACGACGGCGCTTGCTGTCGGCAGTTTGCCCGCGCCGCGGCCGAAGAACGTCACTTCGCCGATCGCGTCGCCCGTGACGAGGATGCCGTTGAACACGTCCTCGACGTTGGACAGCACATGGTCATGGGGCACGACGAACGGCGCGACGAGGATGAATACCCTGCCGTCCTCCGCCTTTCTTGCAACGCCCAGCAGCTTGACGGTGGCGCCCATGGCCGCTGCGGCGGCCATATCCTGCGAACTGATACGGGTGATGCCCTCCGTGTGCACATATTCCGGATAGATATGGCGGCCGAAGGCGAGCGACGCGAGAATGCAGATTTTGCGGCAGGCGTCGGTTCCCTCGATGTCGGCAGCCGGATTGCTCTCGGCATAGCCGAGCTGCTGCGCCATTTTCAGCGTCTCGTCAAAGGGCGCGTGGTCCTTCGCCATCTTGGTGAGGATATAGTTCGTCGTCCCGTTGAGGATGCCGGTAATGCCGTCCAGCTCGTTTGCTGCAAGGCACTGGTGCATGGGCCGTATGATGGGGATGCCCCCGCCCACGCTCGCCTCGAACAGGAACTTGACGCCGTTCTGCGTCGCCAGCTCCAGAAGCTGCGCGCCGCGGGCCGCCACCAGTTCCTTGTTGGAGGTCACGACGCTCTTGCCCGCCAATATTGCGCGGCTGACAAATTCATACGCCGGCTTAATACCGCCGATGACCTCTATAACGACCTCGATTTCGGGGTCGTGCTCGATCACGTCATAGTCGCGGACAAAGCGGTCGCTGTATTCCAGCCCCGGAAAGTCGCGGATATCGAGGATGTATTTTATCTCGATGCCCTCGCCGGCGCGCTTTGCTATGGAGCCCGCGTTCTTCATGAGTACCTCGGCCACGCCGCTGCCGACGACGCCGTGTCCGAGCAGTGCCACTTTTGCCATATTTGTATGTCCTCCTACCGTTTTACTCGCCTGTGATAAAGTCGACTTCCACAACGCCTTCGCTCGCCCGCAGCCGTTCGAGCAGTTCAGACAGTTCCATAACAAGCTCGCCCGTCTGCGCGGTCACGGAGATCGACGCCGTTCCGTCCACCGGTATGTTCTGGTTCATGGTAAGTATATTCGCTCCGGCGCCCGCAAATATGCCGAGAAAGGAGCTGAGCACGCCGGCGCGGTCCTGAAGCTGCGCATAGAGCGTGACCGTCCGGTCTATCCCCCTGTCGTAAAACGGGTGCACCTTATCCTTATACTTATAAAACACGCTGCGCGATATGCCCACGGCCCTGGCCGCCTCCGACATGGTATGCGCCTCTCCGTTCTTCAGCAGGCGTTTCGCTTCCACCGTTTTGACTGCGGCTTCGGGCAGCATATCCCCCGATACTATATAGTATTTCAGACTCTCCAAAAGAGTTCGCCTCCTGAGAACAACTGTACTCAATACGCGCACAACTATACCACAATAAGCGCATTTCAATCAAACCGGGAAGCGGGCCGGATTTTCCGCATTTCCCGGGAAATGCTCACTCGGACGCGGCATTTCTCGCTCTTGCGACGGATTATGGAAATCCGTGGGAGGGTTCTCCCACGGATCCGAATTCAAAGCATATTTCCGCGATGGAAAAACAGCGTATATGAGATTAAAACAGCGTGATCGTATGGGTGCAGGCGCGGCTTGCGCCCGCGTTCACGCGCTGGATATACGCCTTGTTCGGCAGTTCGCCGCTGAAATTCACCGCGTCGGACAGGCCCAGCCAGGGCTCAATGCACACAAAGGGCGCGCCGTACGGCTGCCACAGGCCGAGGTTTGGGAACCCTTCGAACCCGACGGTCACGCCGTGGCCCGAAACACCGCTGCGCAGCGTCGCCGACGTGGACTTGACGTCCTTGAGCACCGCCGCGCTGGAGCGGAAGTACTCGTGGCTGAGCGGAAGCTCCTGACCGAAGTCGATAAACGGCTCGCCGGTCAGGCCAGCCAGGCCGTCCTCCAGATAATAGCGGTCCAGCCGCTCGTTCTGGTTGAGCTTTATCGTATAGTCCTCAAACCGCTCGCCCTCCACCAGCGGGCAGCGGAAAGCCTCGTGCGAACCGACGGAGAAAAACATCATGGAACTGCCCTTGTTCGTCACGTCGTACTCGACGGAAAGGGTCGTCCCCTGCAGCCGGTATGTGATGATAAACTCAAAGTCAAACGGGTATTTCTTTTTCAGCTCCGGATTCGACTGCAGGCTGAACGAAGCGCTGCTCTGCCCCGCCGCAGTCACCTCAAATACGTTGTCGCGCGCGAAACCGTGCTGGCCGATATGGTAGGTTCCGCCGGCATAGGTAAACGCGTCGTTTTTGCAGCGGCCCACAAAGGGGAACAGGACCGGCGCGCGCCGGTTCCAGTATTTCGGGTCTCCCTGCCAGATATATTCAATGCCGCCGTATACCAGGCTTTGCAGTTCCGCGCCCTTGTCCGAGATAACCGCAGTCACTTTTCCGTTTGTAATTTCTGTCAGCGCCATGGAAACACCTCCGTTTTTTCTATCATACATGAACCCCGTCCGGTTGTCAACTCACATGTTTTTTCCGGGCACAAAAAGGGGCAGTTTTTCAAGGTAGATAATGTCGTCGCGGTAAACGGCGTCGCCCTCGGCCAGAATGGCCATCTTGCCGACGACCGTGCCGCCCGACTCCTTGACGAGCTTCTCCACAGCGAACACCGACTCGCCCGTGCTGATCACGTCGTCGATGATGAGCACGCGCTTGCCGCGCATTTTCTCCACGTCCGCCGCGTCTATGTAGAGCACCTGCTTCTTGTCCGTCGTAATGGAGCGCACCTCGATCGAGTGCGGCTCGCGCATATACAGCTTGAGCGCCTTGCGGGCGATCAGGTAATTGTTTTCGCCGCGCTGGCGGGCCATTTCATAGACGAGGGGGATGCCCTTCGCCTCCGCGGTAATCATGATGTCGTGCTCGGGCGCGACCTTGTTGAGCTCCGCGGCGCAGGCCGTCGTCAGCTCCACGTCGCCGAAGATCACGAAGGCGGCGATGTAGAGGTCGTCCTTGAGCTTGCAGAGGGGCAGGTCGCGTTCCACGCCCGCGACTTTCAGTTTATACGTATCCATTTTCTTTCACCTCTATACCAATTTTTCGGGCAGCTTTTCGCCCGCGAGCAGATGGAAGTGCAGGTGGGGGATCGTCTGTCCCCCGTCCGGGCCGCAGTTGTTGATTACGCGGAACCCGCTTTTCAGGCCGAGCTGTTCCGCAATCACGGCGATCGCTTCAAAGCACTTCGCGATGATCGCCGAATTGTCCGGCGTGACTTCGGACGCGTCCGCCAGCACATGCGCTTTCGGCGTGACCAGGATGTGGATCGGCGCCATTGGGTTTATGTCCTTGAACGCAATGACGTCCTCGTTCTCGTAGACCTTGGCGCAGGGGATCTCCCCCGCCACAATTTTGCAGATAATATCGCTCATGAACTTTACCTCCTTATCGGGTGCGGACGGCGCATTCAAAGCCGGTCGTCCTGAAATTCTGAAAACAGCGGTTGCAGCTGACGCAGGGCGACGTCTCCTGCCCGGCCCGGAACCGGTCGGGCGCGTCCGGCTGGCACACGAGCGGCCGGCACAGGGCCACGAGGTCCATCCCCGCGTCAAGCGCCCGCTGCATGTCGCCCATGCTGCGCAGTCCGCCCACCAGGATGAGCGGCACATCCGGCAACGCCGCTTTTACCTGCGCCGCGCGCTCGAGGAAATACAGCCGTTCTCTGGTTCTGGGCGCAAAATCATACCCGCTCAGCTCCACGGCCTCCGCGCCGGCCTCTGCGAACATCCGGACCATGGAAACGAGCTGTTCGCCGTACTGCTCGTCGTCCGCGCGCGTGTTGCTGTTGACTTTGACAAATACGGGATAGCCGTCCCCGCAGGCGGCCTTGATCCCATGCATGATCTCCAGCGGCAGGCGCATGCGGTTTTCCACGCACCCGCCGTATGCGTCGGCGCGGTGGTTGTAGTACGGGTCGACAAACTCCGACAGCAGATAGCCGTGCGCGCAGTGGACCTGCACGCCGTCAAACCCGGCCGCCTGGGCGCGCACAGCCGCGGCGATATACGACTGCTTCAGCTCTTCGATCTGTTCGAGCGTCAGGCGCTGCGGCACGGGCGCGTCCTCCGCAGCGCGCATGGCCGACGGCGCGACGGGCCGTTGCGGGCCCACATGGTATTTCGCGCCGGCGTGGCTGATCTGCGCCACGATTTTTGCGCCGTTGCAGTGTCCCGCCTGCGCAATCGGCCTCAGCAGTTCGGAAAAGCTGTCGTCGTATATCCCGGCCTGCCCGATTCCGGACTGGCCGAGCGGGTAATCCACAAACAGGTGGCCCGTGAGAATCAGTCCCGTTCCGCCTTCGGCAAGCCGCCGGTAAACCGTCTCCAGCGCTTCGGTCGGCAATCCGGCGTCGGTTGCCAGGTGCTCGTCGGTCGCCGAGCGGACAATCCTGTTTTTCAGCGCAATGTTTGCCAGGGAAACCGGTTCAAAAATATTCTTTTCCATAGAGGGCCTCCCTCAGTGAAGCATTGCCAGCAGCGCAGGCTCCGCAGCAGACAGCGCGGCGTCCAGCTTCTCCGTATCCTTGCCGCCGGCAAGGGCGGTGTCCGGCCGGCCGCCGCCGCGGCCGCCGGTCAGCTCGGCAAGCTGCCTTATGAGGTTGCCCGCATGCGCGCCCGCCTGTACCGCGTCGCGGCCGCAGGCGCACAGGAAGTTGATCTTCCCGTCGTTCACAACGGCGAGCACGGCCACAAGGTCCGGATATTTTTCCTTCATCAGGTCCCCGGCCGTGCGCAGGGCGTCGGCCGCCAGCCCGGAGGGCTTCGCCACCGCCAGCCGGACAGGGCCAACCTGCTTTGCGCCGGCGGCGATCTCGCCGATCTGGAGGGCGGCGAGCTTCTGGTTCAGCGCCGCGATCTCCTTCTGCGCGCTGCGGAGCTCCTCGTGCAGGGCTCCTGCGCGGACGGCGACTTCCGCCGTGCTGGACTTGAGGATGTGCGCCGCCTGCTTGAGTATGCCGTCGGCCGTGTCGAGCTGCTCGAGCACGCCGAAGCCCGTCACGCACTCGATTCTGCGCACGCCGGCCGCGACGGAGGACTCCGAAACGATCCGGAACAGGCCCATGCGGCTCGTATCACACAGGTGCGTGCCGCCGCACAGCTCCCGCGAAAACTCGCCCATGCTCACGACGCGGACAATGTCCCCGTACTTTTCGCTGAACAGGGCCATGGCGCCCGCGGCGCGCGCCTGGTCAATGGGCATCATGCGCACGTCGACGGGCAGTCCGTTCAGAATCTGCTCGTTGACCATGCGCTCCACCTGCGCCAGCTCCTCCGGCGTCATGGCAGAAAAATGCGTAAAGTCAAGCCTGCCGCGCTTCTCGTCCACATACGAGCCCGCCTGCTCGACATGCTCGCCGAGCACACGGCGCAGCGCCGCCTGCAGAAGGTGCAGCGACGAGTGGTTGCGCGCAATGGCCTGCCGGCGCGCAGCGTCGACGGCGAGTGCCGCCGCGTCTCCGATTTCCAGACGCCCCTCGCGCAGGGTTCCGATATGGTAATATACGCCCTCGGCGTTTTTCTGCGTGTCTGTCACCTCAAACAGGGCCCCGTCCGCGCGGATTTCGCCGCGGTCGCCGACCTGCCCGCCGCTCTCCGCATAAAAAGGCGTTTCGGCGGTGACAACGATGCCGGACTGGCCGGCCTCCAGCACGCCGGTCTGCTCGCCGTCGACCACAATGGCCGTGACGGGCGATTCGCCGGCAAGCGACTCATATCCCGTAAATTTGGTGGGCGACACGTTTTCCAGCGTCAGCCCCGTGCTGTCCCAGCCGCCCGCGGCGCTGAGGTTTTCACGCGCCGCGCGGGCGCGCTTGCGCTGCGCGTCCATCAGCTGCGCAAACGTCTCGGCGTCCACAGCCAGGCCCGCCTCCTGCAGCACGTCCTCCGTCAAATCGAGCGGGAAGCCGTAGGTGTCGTACAGCTTGAATGCGTCCTCGCCGCGCAGGACCGTCCGGCCCTGCGCTTTCATGTCGGCCATCATGTCCGCAAGCATGCCCAGCCCCGCGTCGATCGTGCGCGCAAAGCTCTCCTCCTCGTTGAGGATGACTTTCTTAATATAGGCGCTTTTGCTCTGCAGCTCCGGATACGCCGTCAGATTCTCCGCAATCACCGTATCGCACAGCTCGGCGAGAAAGGGCTTGGCGATGCCCAGCAGCTTGCCGTGCCGTGCGGCGCGGCGCAGAAGGCGGCGCAGCACGTATCCCCTGCCCTCGTTGGACGGGATAACGCCGTCGCCCACCATGAAAACGGTGCTGCGGATATGGTCGGTAATAATGCGCAGGCTCACGTCCGCCGCAGGCTTCTCGCCATAGGCTACGCCCGCAATCCGCGCGGCGTGGTCGAGGATTTTGCGGACAGTGTCCACCTCGAACAGGCTGTTTACCCCCTGCATGACGCAGGAGATGCGCTCCAGGCCCATGCCGGTATCGATATTCGGATTGGCGAGGGGCGTGTAGTTGCCCTCCGCATCCTTGTTGAACTGTGTGAACACGAGGTTCCACACCTCCACATACCGGTCGCAGCTGCAGCCTACGCCGCAGTCGGGGCTGTCGCAGCCGTATGCGGGGCCGCGGTCAAAATAGATCTCGGAGCAGGGGCCGCAGGGGCCCTGCTCAATCTCCCAGAAGTTGTCCTCCTTGCCCATACGCACGATGCGCTCGGGCGGCACGCCGACCTCTTTGGTCCAGATTTCAAAAGCCTCGTCGTCTTCCAGGTAGATGGAGACCCAGAGCCTGTCCTCCGGAATCTCCAGCGTCTTCGTCAGGAACTCCCAGGCCCAGGCGGTCGCCTCATGCTTGAAGTAGTCCCCGAACGAAAAGTTGCCGAGCATTTCAAAAAACGTGCCGTGCCGCGCCGTCTTCCCCACGTTTTCAATGTCGATGACGCGGATGCATTTCTGGCAGGTCGTCATCCGCTTGCGCGGCGGCGTGACCTCGCCGGTAAAGAACTTTTTCAGCGGCGCCATGCCCGCGTTGATCAGCAGGAGCGATTTGTCGTCCTTCGGTATCAGCGGGTACGACGGCTGCCGCAGATGCCCCTTTGATTCAAAAAAGGAGAGGTATTTCTCCCGGATGTCGTTGAGCGAAACCCAATTCATGCACATTCCTCCAAAAAATAGTCGTCCCCCCGTAAACCGAAGGGACGAATCAAATCCGTGTTACCACCCAAATTGCACGGTAAACCGTGCCGCTCATTGCCCTTAACGCGGGAACACGCCCCCGTTTTCACGGGGGAGCTCGCGGAGAGCGTTCACACGGCCGCGCAAAGGGGCTTCCACCGCTCCCCTCTCTCTGCATACCCGGTCCCGCGCTACTGTTCCGTTCACTGCTTTGCCTCTATTATATCCGCGCCGCAGCCGTTCGTCAAGGCTTCCGGCAGGAATTCTTGTTGACGCAGGCGCTTTTTCGGGTATATTATATGGATATATAAATTCATGAGAGAGGCGGTAACCATATGCGCGCGTTGTTTGGCGTAGCCGGCGTGCCGGAAGAATTCTATGAAAGCGGGCTTAAAAGCACCGTACAGGCGCCGGGCATGGTCGCCCGTTACGGCCTAGACTGCTTTGAATACCAGTGCGGGCACGGCGTGCAGCTCTCGGCGGGCACGGCCGGAAAAATCCGGGCCAAGGCGGAGGAACACGGCGTATCCCTGTCCCTGCACGCACCCTATTATATCTCCCTTTCGTCCAGCGACGAGCAGATCCGGGAAAAGAGCGTCGGGCACATACTCAAGAGCGCCCGGGCGCTGACGGATCTCGGCGGAGTGCGCATGGTGGTGCACAGCGGTTCGCTGTCCGGCATGCAGCGCGGCGAAGCGCTGGAGCTTGCGGCGGACACGCTGCGGCGCGCGCAGCGGGCGCTGGACGAAAACGGGTACGGGAATATTGTGCTCTGCCCGGAGACCATGGGGAAAATCGGCCAGCTCGGCACGGCGGAGGACGTGGCGTACCTGTGCGGCGTAGACGAGCGGATGACGCCCACCATAGACTTCGGCCACCTCAACGCCCGCACCTTCGGCGCGCTCCGGGAAAAGGCGGACTTTCTCGCCGTGCTCGACTTGTTCATAGACGCCCTGGGCATGGAACGCATGCGCCGGTTCCACTGCCACTTTTCCCGCATCGCCTGGTCGAACGGGGGCGAGAAGGCGCACCTGACCTTTGCCGACGAGAGCTACGGCCCGCCGCACATCCCCTTTCTGGAGGCCGTCTGCGAGCGGGGGCTTGCGCCCGTTGTCATCTGCGAATCGGCGGGGACGCAGGCGAAGGATGCAAAGACGATGAAAGACTGTTATGAGAGTATACTACAATCACAGTGAGGTGCGGTATGATGACGACGATCGATAAACTGCGGACGCTGCTTGCGGACCTGGACGGGATTTTGCTGCTCGACGAACAGAACCGCCGGTATGCGACCCGGATGCAGACGAGCGCGGGCGCGGTCTATATCACGGAAAAAGAGGCGTATTTCCTGACCGACTTCCGCTATATAGAAGCGGCGCGGCGCGCCTGCGCCGGGTTTGAAGTGCTCGAACAAAAAGGCGCGCTGACCGGCCAGCTTGCACAGCTCATGGCCGGCGCGAAGCGGGTCGGTTTTGAGGACGCGACGACGACGGTAAGCCAGTACGGGCGGCTGGCGGGCGCGCTGCCGGTGGAATTTGTCCCCGTCTCCCGGCAGATTATGGAGCTGCGCTCCATCAAGGACAGCTACGAGCTGGAGTGCATCCGCGCGGCGCAGAAGATTACCGACGAGACCTTTGCCTATGTGCTCGAGCACATCCGGCCCGGGATGACCGAGCGTGCCCTCGCCGCCCTGATCGAATACCAGATGCGCCTGCGCGGCGCGGACGGCCCCGCCTTTGACACCATCGCCGTATCCGGGAAAAACACTTCCCTGCCCCACGGCGTCCCCTCCGACAAGCCGATCGAGTCCGGGGATTTCGTCACCATGGACTTCGGCGCGAAGGCGCGCGGCTACTGCAGCGACATGACGCGCACCGTCGCCGTCGGCCGGCCCACGGAAAAAATGAGGCAGATATACGGCATCGTCCTGGAGGCGAACAGGCGTGCGCTCGCCGGCGTGCAGACCGGCATGACCGGCGCCGCCTGCGACGCGCTCGCGCGCGGCTATATCGCGCAGCAGGGATACGGGGACCGGTTCGGGCACGGGCTCGGACATTCGCTCGGGCTGGAAATACACGAGGAGCCCCGGTTCAGCCCGGCGTGCGAAACGGTTATCCTGCCGGGCACCGCCGTCACCGTCGAGCCGGGGATATACCTGGAAAACGAGTTCGGCGTACGCATTGAAGACATGGTGTGGATGACGCCGGACGGCCCCGTAAACCTGACCGCAAGCCCCAAAGAACTCATCGTTTTATAGAAACTTGGAAAAAGCGCTTGAAAAATAAAGAAATATAGGTTAAACTGAAGTATAAGGTAAAGATCATACCATCAAGGAGGATTTTTTATGATATCAGCAGGCGATTTCCGCAACGGAGTAACTTTTGAGATGAACGACGGCAGCGTCGTCCAGATCATCGAGTTCCAGCATGTGAAGCCCGGAAAGGGCGCGGCCTTTGTCCGCGCCAAGATCCGCAACGTGATTACCGAGGCTGTAACGGAAACGACCTTCAACCCCGCCGACAAGTTCCCCACCGCCTATATCGAGCGCAAGGAGATGGAATATCTGTACAACGACGGGGAACTCTACTATTTCATGGACAATGAAACCTATGAACAGATCCCGCTCAACAAGAGCATTCTGCCCGACTCCTTCAAATTCGTCAAGGAGAACATGACGGTGAAAATCCTGTCCTGCAAGGGCAATGTGTTCGGCATTGAGCCTCCCTTCTTCGTAGAGCTCGAAGTCACGGAGACCGAGCCCGGCTTCAAGGGCGACACCGCCACCGGCGTGACCAAGCCCGCCACACTGGAGACCGGCGCGACCATCCGCGTCCCCCTGTTTATCGAGGAGGGCAACAAAATCCGGATCGACACCCGCACCGGAGAATATATGGAACGCGCATAAGCGCACAAAGGAGAAACGAAATGACACTGACTGAAAAAGCTGCCTACATCAAGGGCCTGATGGACGCGTCGGAACTCGACAAGAACGGCAAGGAAGGCAAAATCCTGGCCGCCGTCGTGGACCTGCTGGACGATATGGCGCTCACCGTATCCGATCTTGAGGACACCTGCGCCGAGCTGGACGAGTATGTCGAAGAGCTGGATATGGACCTGGGCGAGATGGAGAAGGACATCTACGGCGATGAAGACGACG
>CAJLRT010000020.1 GCA_905209135.1 uncultured Eubacteriales bacterium | reverse complement strand
CCCCTTTCTTTTTTGGCGGCGGCCCGCGCCGCGAGTTTGTATTTTCATATATCTTGCGCATGGAGGCTGCAATGAATACATTTTTTCAAAGCCCGCGCCTGCTCTACCGCCCGTACTGCATGGGCGATATCGGCGATCTTATAAGGCTCCGCAACGAACCGTCCTACCGCGCCTGGTTTTATTTCCTGCCCCCTATGGACCAGGCGGCGGCGGAAGCGGAGATCCGGCGCAGTATCCGGACCTGGTCCCGACCCGCGGACATTCTGCGCGACGCGTGCACGCTCGCCGTTGTGCGCAGGGACACGGGGGAACTGATCGGCTCGGCCGGCCTTTCAAAATTCCACGGAAGCGAGCAGCTGGAATGCGTCGAAATCGGTTTTGAAATCGGCAAAGCCCACCAGGGCAACGGCTATGCGACAGAGGCGGCGGACGCCGCAGCCGTCTGGGGCCTGGAACGGCTGCGCACCGCCGGAGCGCGGCCCGTCATCACCGGCAAGGCCGAACACGAAAACCGCGCGTCCAGAAGAGTCCTGGAAAAAGCCGGCTTTCTGTTTGTACGCGCCGAAACCTACTGCAGCGTCTATCAGCGGACGGAATAAGCCGGCCCCGCCTGACTGCAATATGGAAAAGAGCGCATCCGTCAGGGGTGCGCTCTTTTCATGCAAACGTTATTCCTGCTCGCTGCGGGGCACATACTCTCCGTCGTCCGCAATCAGAGCATCCAGTATTTCCGAAAACACGTCTATCTGCGACTGCGCTCTGGACAGCTCCTCCGACAGTCCCGCCTCCTGCTGCGGTTCCGGCATGGGCGTGTCCGCGCCCGCCGGCTCATGCGATGCGCAGCCCGCCAGCAGGCACAGCAGCGCGGATATGCACACACATAAAAAACGCTTCATGCAAATACCTCCCCTTACGCAAGATCTCATCCTGCGCAATGCCTGCCGCTTTGCGGCGGCTATAAAAAGGAATAAACGGACGGACTATTCGTATTTATCATACCAGAGCGGCGGCGCCCATACAAGACTTTAACGGAAAAAAGCTATTTATTGGAAAGACAAAAACTTCAAAAAATTGAAGTATTCATCCATAACGCGCTGATTTGGGGCCTTCTGACGGAAAAGTTTGTATATTTTACTGGTTGTGAATCGAATCCTTTTGGTATATAATAGAGTAAATCAAGCTATGGAGGAGTGCTGATATGCTAAAAATAGATGGAAAATACGGCGATGTTTACCTCACGGATATCGTGATCGCCAAGCTCGTCGGCAGCGTCGCCACTTCGTGTTTCGGCGTTGTGGGCATGGCGACCAGAAACGCTACGGACAGCTTCACCTCCCTCCTGAAATGGGAGAACATGGAGAAAGGCGTAGAAATCCAGTATTCCGACAATACTCTCAAGATCGGCCTGCATATTATCATGACCTACGGGGTCAATATTCCCGCCATCTCCGACAGTATCAAAAGCAAAGTGGTCTACAGCGTGGAAGAGTTCACCGGCGTCAAGGTGGGCGAAGTGAAAATATTTGTAGACTCGCTGAAAATGTAAGGGAAGGGAGACCGGCGAATGGAAATCACCGCACAGATGCTGCGCGATATGATGATATCCGCGGCCAATCATTTGGAGAACAATAAACAGGCAATCAACGACCTCAACGTATTCCCCGTACCCGACGGGGATACGGGAACCAATATGTCCCTGACCATGGGCGCGGCAAAGGCCAAGCTGGCCGGCGCGGAGGACGACTCCGTAAGCGCCGTCTCCGCCGCAGCCGCAAACGCCCTCATCCGCGGCGCGCGGGGCAACTCCGGCGTTATTCTCTCACTGCTCTTCCGCGGCGTGTCCGTCGGCCTGAAAGGCTGCAAGACTGCGGATGCGTCCGCGTTTGCCAACGCGTTTCTCAGCGGCGTGGAAGCGGCCTATAAGGCCGTTATGAAACCGACGGAGGGCACCATCCTCACCGTCGCCCGCCTGTCCGCGCAGGCGGCTATGGGGTCGGCGCAGAGCGGCAGCGACGTGCCCGAAATGTTCGCGGACATGCTTAAGGTCGCACGGACCACACTGGACCGCACGCCCGACATGCTCCCCGTGCTCAAGCAGGCCGGCGTAGTAGACGCCGGCGGCAAGGGGTATATCACCGTGCTGGAGGGCATGCAGTCCGTACTTACGGGCGGCGGCGTGATCGAAGCGGCCGCGCAGGACGCGACGGCGGCCAAGGCCGACTTTGAAAGCTTTAACACAGAGGAGATCAACTTCGCCTACTGCACGGAGTTTATTATAGACAAATCGAGCATCAGCCTTTCCGCGGACTCGTTCAAGGCGTACCTGGACACCATCGGCGACAGCATCGTCGTCGTGGACGCGGGCGACTTCATCAAAACGCATGTGCACACGAACAACCCCGGCAAGGCGCTGGAAGCCGCAATCGAACTCGGCTCTTTGTCCAAGATCAAGATCGAAAACATGAAAGAGCAGCACACCGCCCTTGCGGAGGATATGCAGAACGCCGCGAAAGCGCAGGCGGCCGAGCCCGCCTCCCGCGCGCCGGAAAAGCCGTTCGGGTTTGTCGCAGTCGCCGCCGGCGAGGGCTTTGACGCCGTATTCCGCGACCTCGGCGTCGACGAGGTCATCGAAGGCGGCCAGACCATGAACCCGAGCACGGAGGACATCCTGCGCGCCATTGACAAAACGCCCGCCGAAACGGTATATGTGCTGCCCAACAACAAGAATATCATTATGGCCGCGCAGCAGTGCGTGGGCATGGCAGAGGGCAAGGACATCGTCGTACTGCAGACAAAGACGGTGCCGCAGGGCATCGCGGCCCTGTTCGCCTACGACCCGGACGCGGACGCCGCGGCCAACACCGAGGCCATGACGGAATCGTTCCAGGCGGTCAAGACCCTGTCTGTCACCTACGCCGCGCGCGACTCGGTGTTTGACGGCCACCAGATCAAGCAGGGCCAGTTTTTGGGCCTGGTCGACGGCCGCGTCGCCAAGGTGGACGAAAGCCTGGAGTCCTGTATCGCCTCCATCACGGAGGAGTCTGTCGCGGGTGAAGAGAGCTATGTGAACGTTTTCTACGGCGAGGGAATAAAGGAAGAGGATGCGGAGAACATTAGTAATATCGTCAAAAGCAAGCTTCCGCAGGGCGCCGAAGTCAACGTCGTATACGGCGGCCAGCCCGTCTACTATTACATCATATCTGTTGAATAAGGAGGCACGCGGAAATGTCTATTGATTTTCTCAATTCGCGCAGGAGCATGCGGAAATATACCGACGAGCCCCTCGCTGACGCTGATCTGCAGACCATTCTGAACACGGCCATGCTCGCCCCGTCGAGCAAAAACCGCCAGCCCTGGCAGTTTGTCATTGTGACCGACGCCGGCGTCAAAGACCAGCTCATCGCGCATCATCAGCACATGTCCATGGCAAAATACGCCGCCGCCGTCATACTTGTCTGCGGCGAACTCAACGCCGTGCAGGGCGAGGAGGAGTTTCTCTGGCCCGACTGCGCGGCGGCGACGATGAACATACTCTATGCGGCCAAAGCCCTGAATTACGGGACCTGCTGGTGCGCAGTCTACCCGTATCGCGAGCGCATGCAGGCCTTTGGCGAAATCCTCGGCCTGCCGGAGAATGTACTGCCGTTTTCCGCCGTCACCATCGGCCGCCCCGGCAAGGAGAATCCGCCGGTGCCCGACCGGTTCGACGCTGCGAAAATCCATTACGAGCGCTGGTAAGCCAAATCATACGCAGGGGAGGTTCGCCTCCCCTGTTTGCGACTGGAGACGAAATACCCATGGAGCTCAGAGAAATCGACGCAAAGACGCACATGCTCTTTATGACAGGGCATAAGAAAGAACACTATATGCAGACCGACGTGTGGGGCGAAGTGAAGTCCGACAACGGCTGGAGCCATGAGTTTGCCGGCATGTACGACGGGGACAGGCTCGTCGCCTCGCTGATGCTGCTGAAAAAAAAGCTGCCTGCCCTGCCCCGTTACCTGTACTATGCGCCGCGGGGCCCTGTCGCGGATTTCGACGACCGCGAACAGATACGCGCGCTCACACAGCTTCTGCGCGGCTATCTCAAAGAGCGGCGCGGGATTTATCTGGCCATTGATCCGGACGTCCCCTACCGCGTGTGCGACAGCCGCGAGCACGAACAAAAGCCCAAGGACGATCTTGTGGAGTTCATGCAGTCCATCGGCTGGCGGCACCAGGGCTTTCCCATGAATTTCGAGGGCCGGCAGCCGCGTTTCACGTTCCGGCTCCGGCTGGACGGCGGCGCGCAGGCCGTGTTCGACGGGTTCGACCGCATGGCGAAGAAAAACATCGGGATAAGCGAGGAAAGCTGTATCCAGGTGGAGGCGCGCGACGACCTGACCGGGTTTTTCGAGCTCATGGAAGATACGGCCCGGCGCGACAACTTCTACGAGGGCAGCCGCGCCTATTACGAACGGCTGTACCCCATGCTGCGCGACGCGGGCATGGCGGAGCTGACATATGCGCGCTACCAGCCGAAGCTCCACTACGCGCAGATAGACGGGCAGATTTCGGCGATCGACGCCGAGATTGCCGGGAACGAAAAGCGGATGCTGGAAAAAAACATGCCCAAGCTCGCCACGCGCAACAAACAGCTTATGCAGAAGCGCGACCGGATCGAGAAACAGCGCCAAACGGCGGAGCAGTATATGCAGACGCATCCCGACGGACTCGACCTGTCCGCACTCATCTGCATCCACACAAAAAACAGATTCTGGACAGTCTACGGCGGCAACAGCTCTGAACTGCGCCAGACGTCGGCCAACTACGCCATCACCTGGCAGGCCATCCGGAAAGCGGCGGACGACGGCATGGAATTCGTGGACTTTTTCGGTTCGACAGGCGATCCCTCGCCCGACAATCCGGTGACGGGGATCTATGCCTTTAAAAAGAAATTTTCGGGCGATTTTGTAGAATTCCCCGGGGAATTCCATCTGGTGGTCCGGCCGGGGCTCTACGCTGTCTGGGAGAAGTTTTCGCCGGCCGTCCTGCGCGTAATGCGTAAAATCAAGAGAAAGCTGCACCGCTGAAGCCGGCGGCGCGGACAGGGACGCATGGCCAGCCGGTCGGTACGCAAGGGAGCGCGGGCCGTTTTTCCGTCTGCTCCTCGACGATACAGAGGCCGCGTCCGTGAAAAGAAACTCCGGCGGCCGCGCCGGCGGCAGACAGAACCGGAGGTACTTCCCCGCCCGCGCCGGTCTCCGGACAAGCGGGCGGCTGCAAAAATGAAAAGAGGGACGGTCAGCGCCGTCCCTCCTGCATTTTTTATTGGCGCTGTTTCGGCGCCGCGTTGAAAACTGCACGGCGCGCCGGACTGCGCCGCGCGGGCGGAAAACCAAGCGCGCCGCCGTACCCGGACGGACGGCGCCGACGTTTTTGCGGCTTTTTTCCATGGATTTCCTGGACTGCTTGCCGATATGCTGCGCACATTAATAGCAGAGGTGAAAGTCATGACAAATAACGAGTTTATGCTGCATATAAAAGACAACATATATTTTCAAAGCCAGCCGGAGAGCGTCCAGACCGTCGTTATCCACAGCGGCGTGCAGCTACAAAACGAGCAGGAGCTGCGAAAATTCTGCGAAGACCTTCGCAACAAATAATACAAAAAGCGGAGCGCCGGATGCGCCCCGCTTTTTTTCTGTTTCCCGCCGGAAAGAACAAAATCCGCCGCGCGCTTACCACGCGCCGCCGCCTCCGCCTCCGGCGCCGCCGCCGGCCATTCCCCCGCTCGCACCGCCGCCGAAACCGCCGAAAGAACCGCCGCCCGTCTGGCTGTGATCCTGCTGTGCGCCGGCATACGCCTGACTGAAAAGGTACGCGCCGAAAATCTGCCGGTACAGAAGGCTGCTGTACATTGTCTGAAATGCGGCGCCGTCAAAGGGACCCATGCCCGCGTCGTACCACTGGGGCTTGCGCACGACCGCTTCGTCAAACAGCGCAATCCATTCCTCGGATACGCCCAGTACATACGCATAGGGCAGAATATTGAAGAAATAATCCCGGTCCTTTTCCAGCATCTCATCAAGCCGCGGCGGCTCCAGCGTGCGGATATACTCCTTGAAGCCGAGCAGCTCTTCAAGCCACCGGTTTCCCTGCTCAGTCCGCTTTAGCCCGTACGCCGCAAAAATATTGCACAGCATCGCGCCGACCACGCCGACAAGCACCGGCAGTATGAGATTGCTCATGCCGATCATGATAAAACCGGCAAAGACCGCGATGACCATATTCACGGAAAACGAAGCGATTACATAGTTTACATTCCCGTGTCGGGGCAGGCGGTTGACCGCACTGCAGGTAATGACCGCAAGTCCGAAGTAAACGGCCATCGTCAGCAGTCCAAACAGGACGAAGTTTGTCACCGAATACGTCCGGGTATAGGCTGTGACGCCTGCAAACACGCCGATACAGCAGCCGCTGAACAGGCAGCTGAGCGCCTGCACAACGCGGCTTCTGCGCGTGAAAATCCTGCGGAACGGATTCTTGGTAAAACCGTCCGCCAGCTCCTTTTTCGCAGCCTGCACCGCCTGCGGAGTCGAGAGCTGCAGAATCATGGGCGACACGTCCTCCCGCTCCTCAAACATCTTGTTGAATATCCGCTGCTCATAGCCCTGCATGCCGGCGTCGGCCTCCATGCGCTTGATAAAGCGCACCGTGCCGTCCTCCATCTGCTGCACGTCCAGGTATCCCTTGTCGGCCCAGTACAGCACCAGCGCAGACATGTCCGCATCGCTGACGCTGCCTTTCAGGATATAGCCGGCGTCCGCAGGCGTAATTCCCGGCGGCGGATAATAGATCGCCTTGGGGAAAACTTTCTCATCGCGCCCGAAAAACAGCCACAGCAGCGCGCTGCAGACCGTCAGCAGGCAGACGACGACAACGGCCGCGTAGATATACATATTGGAAAGCTGGCGCGCTCCTACAAAATAGCCCTCCTCGAGCAAAATCCGGATCGTGACGCCTTCGCCCTGAATAGCCGCGCGGCTGCTGCCGGTGACCGTGTTGCCGACGACATGGTATTCAATATCCGTCCCCTGCCCGCCGTCTGTATACAGCGAAACCCTGTTCCTGTCAAAGGGCTTGGGCATGCGAACGGTAAACTGGAAATGGTTGATTACCGCGTCCCACTGGCCGAGCAGATTAAAATACACATCGTCGAACTCTGTGATATTGTCCGCGCCCACATCGTATTTGTACTTAATGATATATGTGTGTTCACCGCTTACCGCAACTTCCGGGTCCCCGATTTTGATCTCCAGCTCGTTACCGTCGCGGCGGGATTCATAGGCGACGTCCCCCAGCTCCGTATCCGAAATTTCAAGGTCGGTAATCAGCGCATAGTGCGTTTTGTTGACCTGCCTGTCCCCGATCGTGCGTTTCAGGGTCGTGACGACGGGAATGTTGCGGTATATTCCGTGCTGCGCGACCGGACCGTCCTGAAACAGCACGCCGATCGTCTCCGTCACCGTGTAGACGTTGTTTTCATGCACGGCAACGTCCATATCGTATTCCGTTATGCTGTATCCGGCGCTGGCGGTATCGCCAGCGGATACCGGGCCGACAGACGCGGCAAGGCACGCCGCGGCGGCGAACAGCAGCAGGATCCACCTTTTCATCCGGGGTCCTCCTCCATGAGCTTGATAAGGCCGTCCGCTCCGGGAAAAGCGGACGGCCGCATATCTGCCGGTTTTCTTTTATTGTATCATATCCCCGCGCGGAATACAAGGCTTCCGCAGGCAGGGATAGGGCTGGCGGAAGTCCGCAGGCACAGAAAACGCAGGCCCGCATATGATATAGTGTATCAAACAAAGGAGGATTTACACATGTCAGGCTGCAACATTTTTGAAGATAACTGTATGAACTGGGTCCTTCTCGTCGGAATCGTGCTTGTACTCATGATGTGCTGCAACTGATTCTCTTCCCAGTTCCCGGCAACGCTGTCCAGAACATACCGTTCACGCAACAGACATGCAAACGGACAAGAGGCGCGCCCTGCGCGCTTCTTGTCCGTTTTATACGCTATTTTATCAGTTCCAGCAATGCGGTCAGCGCCTTTTCCATTTGCGGGGCCAAAAAGGAGCTGAACAGGAATATACACGCCGCAGCGACGGCCGCAGCGATCAAAATGAAGAGCAGGTACGCCTGCGCCAGCTTCTGCCTGCTCACGCGCCGGCTGCCGCCGAACGCCCATATCAGGCCGATGAGCAGGCCGACGACGGGAATGCTCATCAACAGCAGCGAACCCAGAAACCCACCTGTTCCGAGCGTTTCGTCGTACTCGTCATATTCCCCGTCTTCGTATTCTTCATCAGCCGGTTCCAGATCATACGTCTGCGAGAATCCCCCCGTCTGCTCCAGCAGCGTTTCATCCGCCCGGGGCTGCTGCGGGCGCGGACGAGACGGCCGCTCCAACAGCGTTACCGGCCTCCCCTCCATTCGTTTCGCGCCGCATTCCACGCAATGGTCTGCGTCGTCCGGTATTTCCGAACCGCAATGCACGCAATACTCCATCATTTTCACTCCCTGTCACTTTTTCTTCCGCCAGCGGATTGTTTCCGTTCTATATGAAATCATTATATAGAACAACCCCTGGTATGTCAAGTTCCCCGAAGAAACGCTTTTTCCCCCTGTCCGTGCGAAAAAAGGAAGGAAATTGCTTGTATTAAAGCATATTTACAGGTATAATATAAATTATTAAGGACATATATGACCCAAAATGAAATTTTTGTGACAAAAGATTTCATGATGGTGCAGAAGGGACTGCTTCGCAATGCAAAACGGATTCATTAAGGTCGCAGGCGTCACGCCGGACGTGAAAGTGGCGGACTGCCGTTACAACGCGGACAATATTATCGCGGCGATGGACGAGATGTCGCGCAAACGGGTTGCCCTGCTCGTCACCCCGCAGCTCGGCATAACAGCGCACACCTGCGGCGATCTCTTTTTTCAGCAGGCGCTGATTGCAGCGGCTATGGAAGAGCTGCTTCGCATACGCGATGCGAGCGCGGGCAGCGATATGATTACGGTCGCCGGCCTGCCCGTAAGCGCGGGAAACGGCCTGTACAACGCCGCCGCAGTCGTGCAGAACGGCCGAATCCTGGGGATTGTGCCCAAGCAGACGCCGCCGGGATACGGAGAACACGACGAAGCGCGCCATTTTCGGCCCGCGCCCGCAGTCAATACCACAATCCGGATCGACGGGCAGGACGTCCCGTTCGGGCCGCGCCTGATTTTCCGGCACGAAACGCTGCCGCAGTTTGCCTTCGGCATAGAACTCGGCGAGGAGCCCTGGCCGGAAACGCCCGGCGCCGAAGGCCTTGCCGCCGCCGGCGCGACAATCCTTGTAAAGCCGGCGGCAAGCAGCGAAACGGTGGGTAAGGACGCATACCGGCGCTCTCTGCTCTGCGCGCAGTCCATGCGCCTTGTCTGCGGCTGCGTGTACGCGGGCGCGGGTATGGGCGAATCCACGACGGATCTCGTATACGGCGGCCATGACCTGATCACTGAAAACGGCGCCGTTCTCGCGGAGGCCCGCCCCTTTTCCAGCGGCTGCGCCGTCTCTGAGATTGACGTCGGCAAGCTTGCCGACGAGCGCCGCAGGCTCGGCGCTTTCCCCGCCTGCGGCGACGGATATACAGTAGTCCCCTTCCGCGCCGCGCTCACACAGACCGTACTGACGCGGACGGTGGAGCGCAATCCCTTTGTGCCGGACAGCGAAGAGCTGCGCCGCCAGCGCTGTGAGGACATTTTCACCATCCAGGCGCACGGGCTCAAAAAGCGGCTGGCCCATACCCGTTCCAAAAAGGTCGTGCTGGGCATCTCCGGCGGGCTGGACAGCTGCCTCGCCCTGCTCGTCTGCGTAAGGACGATGGACCTGATGGCGCGGCCGCGCACCGACGTCGTCGCCGTGGCCATGCCCGGTTTCGGTTCGACAAAGCAGACGCGCACAAACGCGCAGATTCTCTGTGACCTGCTCGGCGTCAGCGTCCGGAACGTGGATATTACCAAAGCCGTCCTCGGCCACTTTGAGGACATCGGCCACGACCCGGCCGAGCTGAACGTAGTATACGAAAACAGCCAGGCGCGCGAGCGTACGCAGGTGCTCATGGACATCGCAAACCAAGAGGAAGGCTTCGTCATCGGGACGGGCGACCTGTCCGAACTTGCGCTGGGATTCGCCACTTTCAACGGGGACCACATGTCCATGTACGGTGTAAACGCGTCCATCCCCAAAACCCTTGTGCGCTATATGGTGCGCGATTACGCGGATTCGTGCGGCATGGACGCGCTGAGAGCCACGCTCATCGACATACTCGACACGCCCGTCAGCCCGGAGCTGCTTCCGCCGGACGAGGGGGAGATTGCGCAGAAGACCGAAAGCATCATCGGCCCCTACGAGCTGCACGACTTTTTCCTGTACTACGTCGTGCGCTGGGGCTTTGCGCCCGCCAAGGTTTTTGAGCTGGCCTGTTACGCGTTTGACGGGACATACGCGCGCGGCGAGATCCTGCAGTGGCTCAACGTATTTTACCGCCGCTTTTTTGCGCAGCAGTTCAAGCGCTCCTGCCTGCCGGACGGGCCGAAAGTCGGATCGGTTTCCCTGTCGCCGCGCGGGGACTGGCGCATGCCGAGCGACGCGAGCGGCGCGCTGTGGCTGCGCCAGCTTGAAACACTGCGGTAAGTGATAACTGAAAATAACAGGCCAATGGGGCGCCTCCGTAAAGGATGGCGCCCCATTGGCTTTCTATCATTGCGTTTTAGCGGTATACGTCCATATCCCATGATCCTGCGCTCCGGCAAAATCTGTGGAATGCTCATTCTTCTATACTATAGAACCATACAGCCGCATCTCTTTTGTTCAGCCTTATGGGAAACCCGTTTTCAAGCAGTTCTTTGCCGCTTATGGTTAAAGTGACACCGAAACGCATTTCC
>CAJLRT010000019.1 GCA_905209135.1 uncultured Eubacteriales bacterium | reverse complement strand
GCGGCCCTGTCGTAACGGAGACCTACCGTTCCAATATCCGCCAGTTCCGGCTGACGCTGCGATGAGAGGAGGGCGCCTTATGTTTTACAATATTCCGAAAAGCGAATATATCCTGGGCCTGGAATGGCTCGGCGACCGCATTTCCTACCCCGTGGAGGAGATCAAGGGCGACACCTATCCCATGACCTGGGCGGACGACGACATGATCTACACCTCCTCGGGCGACCCCTGCTGGGGCAGGAGCCTAAACGGGCTGGACGTGGAGCGCATAACGGGCGGCCCGCTCGACTATAGGATCGAAAAGCTGCATGAAATGCCGGAGTTTACCGGCTGGGGCGGCGACGGCCCGAAGCCGACGGGTATGATCTGCGTGGACGGCGTGCTCTACCTCGCCTTTCAAAACATGCGCGGCTGGCAGCGTCCGCCCTTTTCCCTGCACTCGCAGCACGGGAGCGACGCGCAGATTATCTATTCCACAAACAAGGGGTATTTCTTCGTGCCGAACCTGAACACGATCGGCAGTCCCATGTTCCCGGGGCACAAGTTCGGCGGCCCGGCCTTCATCAACTTCGGGAAGAACAACGAGAACGCGCGCGACGGGTACGTCTACGCCGTGTCGGGCGACCAGTGGGACAACGGCAGCAACCTGCGCCTGGGCCGCGTGCCGAAAGACCGGATCATGCGTGCGGACGCGTGGGAGTGGGTCGCCTCGTTCGCGCCGGACGGTTCGCCCGCCTGGCTGCCCGACCTTGACGCCGCCGTCCCCATCCTGAGCATGCACAAATGGCTGGGCGCGCCCGAGATGGTCTACCTTGCCGGGATTCAGCGCTATCTGCTGTTCACCTGGCGGCTGCACGGGGATTTCTCGCCCAATTCCGGCACCGACCTGATCGTGCTCGAATCGCCCGAGCCGTGGGGCCCGTTTTCGCTGGTGCACTTTGAGGAGTACTGGGAGGGCGCCGAGGTCAACCCCTACTGCCCGCGCCTGCCGCTCAAATGGATGGAGCCCGACGGCGTGACGGGCTATCTGCAGTTCTCCGGCTCCTGGCGCGGCGCCGTAGTGAGCGAGTATTACAGGTCCAATATCCGGAAATTCAGGCTGCTCATGCGCTAGCGCCGGCACAGGCGGCTCCGCGCCGGCGTAACGCAGGTTTCCCTGCCTGCGTCCGGCTTGCCGGGCCGCCTTTGCCGCGGGAGCAGGCGGATAAAAAAACGAGCGGATAAAACCATGGTTTTATCCGCTCGTATCATAATGCGGCAGGCTTCCGCAGGCTACGGCGCCGGGCGCTGTTCTTCTCCCGTGAGCAGCCACATGACCGATACTTTCAGCACCTTTGCAAGCGCCAGGAGCTCGTAGTCCGCTACGAGCCGTTCGCCAAGCTCCATTCTGCTCACCGCTTTCTGCTCGACAATGACGTTCTCCAACTGCAGCTTTGCCGCAAGATCGGACTGCGACCATCCGAGCTGCTGCCTTGCGCGCTTGATCTGATGACCGGCAATGTTGTTTTTGCCGTTTAATCCGTATATTTTCATGCTTACATCCCAAATCAGTATTTTGTTTTACGGTATTGACATTACCATATTTCTCTTGTATAATTACCCTAAAGATGACTAAAATACCCTGCAAGCTGAATTGCCTCCCCGCCCGGGCGGATACAGCCGTTGCATTTTTGCCTGCCCGCAGGCGCGATCTCGCCGCCCTGGGCCGAACCCGGGGCCTGCCGCGCGATATTTCATGGATTGATTTTTCTCCTCTCCTGCGCTATGATAGAGGCATCTCATGGGAAAGGGGAGAATCATTTGGAATCCATTTTTGAGGTGCAGCAGTTGTATGATCTGCTGGTGCAGTTTCATACGCTGACCGGAATCCGGGTCACGATTTTTGATTTGAATATGGAGGTCATCACCGAATATCCGGATGACCGGAGCGAATACTGCGCCATTGTCCGGAGCAAACCGGAGCTGGACCGCAACTGCCGCATGGGCGACAGGCGGGCCTGCGAGCAGTGCCGGCGCAGCGGGAAACTGCAGCTTTACACCTGCTTTGCCGGTCTGCAGGAGGTGGCGCTGCCGATCAGGATGAACGAGATTACGCTCGGCTATATCATTTTCGGCCAACTGCGCGACAGCGAACAGTCCCGGCCGGAGCGCGTGCGCGCCTTTGCGCGGGAGCACGGGCTGCCCGAAGCGGAACTTCTGGCGGCCTATGGGAAAACGGTGTGCAAGAGCCGCGCGCAGATTGAGGCGGCGGCGCGGATTATGGAGGGGTGCGCCTGTTACATGTGGATTACCGAGCAGGTGAAATTCGCGGATGAGAACCTGATGTACAACCTCTCCAACTATATCAACCTGCACCTGAGCGAGGACCTTTCCGTGGAGCGGCTGTGCGATATATTTCAGATCAGCCGCAGCACGCTTTACAAAATTACGAATACATATATGGATATAGGCATCGCCGAGTACATACGCAAAACGCGCATCAGCGCGGCGAAAAAGATGCTCGCGCAGAATGAGAGCGTGTCCGCGGTAGCCCGCAAGTCCGGTTTTGAGGACTACAATTATTTCTCCAAGGTCTTTAAGCGGGAGACGGGCCTTTCCCCGAGCCAGTACAAGAAGAAACTGCGCATCGGCGTGGCGTGGCATGCGCCGGAGTCGCTTGCCTCCGACTGACGGCGGCGAGACAAATCCGCTATTTTGACAAACGGGATACCACTGCTGGACTGACTGTCGCTCGGTATACCGCGCTTGTGCGGAATGGGCCGTTTTTTCAGGGAACAGACGCATCCGGGCTTTTTGTCTATTCCGCTGTGAACAGAGAAATCTGGCCGGAGTTTTTCTACCGGGCCGCAGACGAAATTACCAGTTTTCATACTTTTGTTACTATTTGTTCGGCTTCTCTTTATATATAATGGTTCCATATGATTATTTCTTTTTGGCAATATCATTTTACATAATTATATAGAGGAGGAAACAAAGTGAAAAGGCTCATATCCTGTATTCTCGTCGTCTGTATGCTGGCTTCCATGCTGGTTACGACGGCAATGGCCGGGCCGTCCGATCCGCTCACGCTGACGGACGCGGTGATCCTGAACGGCACGCAGGTGCTGCTCGTGTTCTCCGAACCGGTCAACGACCCCGCGACCTGGGGGACGTTCAACGCCATCCGCCTGGTCGATAACGACGACAACCTCATGTACACAGGTTCGGCAGGTGCCCCCACATGGCTCCAGTTCGGCGGCACGGTTACATACCAGTTTGCCGACATCAACAAAAACATGGTCGTCTGGACCAAGACCGCGGGCGCGGCCACCATTTATGACATGCTCGACAAAACCGGCCCCATCGAGGAGGACGGCTGGGCTGATCTGTACGAAAAGGTCCGCTTCTGTATTGAGCAGGGCGGCGGTGACCTGGACGGCCAGATTCACGGCGTCACCTCCGCGGACGGCTCCAAGCTCCTGCAGGGCCGCCAGTGGGTGGATGTGAACATCGGCCCCAACGACCGCCTGTATGCGGATATGCGCGGCGCTGCCGACATCACCTATACCGCGCAGATGCTCAGCGAATCCAGAATCCGCCTTTCGTTCGGCGAGGCGGTAGACGTAAAGCCGGGCACGTTTCTCTCTCTGCGCTATGTCGATGAGAACAACGCGCTGCAGTGGTCCGGCGCTGTCAATGCCAGCACGCCGCTGCAGTGGAGCGGCGACTGGGCCTATGAAAACGATGCGCACACCAGCATCATCTGGACCATCCATAAGGACCACAACAAGCTCATCAGCGAGGTTCTGAACTTCGTCGGCAGTGCCGACGGCGTCGACTTTTCCACCCTGGAGGGCGTGAAGTGCAAGTTCGGCATTGAGGAGGGCGGCGACCCCGGCGTCACCGTCAACCGCGACGGGCACGTCACCAACGTCCTGGGCCGCACCGGCAATCTGCTGCAGGCCAACAACCTGAACACCGCGTGGAGCGACGCCAGCTATGTGCTCGTATCCCCCGTGGAGAACCCCTGCCAGATCAAGAGCGTGTCCACCATCAGCTCCACCAAGCTGCTGATTCAGTTCACCGAACCTGTCGAGTTCAGCGGCAGCCCGTATATGGCGCTGCGCATTGTGGACGACAACAACAACCTGCAGTGGAGGGGCGAACCCGAAGCCGAGGGCAGCGCCCCGATGCAGCTTGACGGCGCCTGGGAATTTGCCAACAAAAAACACGATTCCATCATCTGGAAAGCCGGTTCCGGCGTGGTCTCCCATATCAACGAATTCATCGAGCGCAAGGGCGCATTTGCCGACTTTGCGGAGTATAAAACCATGTTCTGCATTGAGGAGATTCCGACGACCGACGCCGGGAATCTCGAACCCGGCCTGATCGACAACATTACGGGCAAGACCTCCGGCAGCGGCCTGTATGCGAACAAACCCAGCCTCGGCCGCGACGGCGTGTACGCCGACGTCGTGCCGTTTGTGCCCAGCCTGTTTGTGGAGAGCGTCGAGCCGTACAGCGCCTATCAGTTGCGCATCACGTTCACCGAGCCTGTCGACATCAGCGGCAGCCCGTTTATGGCGCTGCGCCTGGTCGACGCGAACAACAACCTGCAGTGGACGGGCGAACCGGAGGCCGAGGGCAGCGAGCCGCTGCAGTGGAGCGGCAGCTGGGCCTATGAGAACTCCGACCGCACCTCCATTATATGGACGCTGCACAGCGGCATTCTCGCAAGCATGAACGACGCGATCAACCGCACCGGCGCGCTGGCGAATTTTGCCGACTACAAGACCATGTTCTGCATCGAGGAACTGCTCGCTGAGGATTACGACGCGGAGTTCGGCGTGATCGACAACATCACCAGCCGCAGCACCGGCGAGAAGCTGTTTGCCAACACCCCGAACAGCGGCGGCCGCTATGAGCGCGTCTATCTGCCGGTGAAGCCGTTTGAGCCCACCCTCGCCATCTCCGAAGTGCGCGCCATCAGCCCCGACAAGCTGCGCGTCCAGTTCTCCGAGCCGGTCGACCTGAGCGGCGATCCGTTCATCGCGCTGCGCTTTGTGGACGACAACAACCAGCTCCAGTGGACGGGCGAACCCGAGAAGAGCGATCCGATGCAGTTCTACGGCACCTGGGCCTATGAGAGCGACAAGAAAGACGCCATCATCTGGACCCTCAACGGCGGCGGGTTCTTCATCCCGGTCGACAACGTCACCGACATTATCAACCGCACCGGCAACGCCTGGGAATACCGGCACCTGAACACCAAGTTCTGCATTGAAGAGGTCTGGACGGATCCGGAGCGCGGCAATCAGCACCCCGGCACGATCGACAATATCAAGAGCGCCGCGACGGGCGAACACCTGTTTGCAAACAAGCCGAGCATGGGGCTCGACGGTATCTATGTAGACGCGACCCCGTACTATCCGTCCTTCTATGTCAACCGCGTCATCGCCTATACGGATAAGGATATCCTGGTCGAGTTCTCGTCTCCCATCCGGGTCAAGGGCGCGCCTTACATGGCCCTGCGCATCGTGGACAGCCTGAACAACCTGCAGTGGGACGGCGCCGTGAACGAGGGTACGCCGATCCAGTTCTCCGGCACGTGGAAGTTCGCGGACGCGGACCACGACCGCATCATCTGGACCCTGGCCGACGAGGGCCATCCGGTGGACGTGAAGAGCGTCGCCGAGATCATCAACCGCGAGGGCGCGTGCGAGCAGTTCAGCGGTTACAGAACCCGCTTCTGCATCGAGGAGAAGCCGGTTGAGGATGTGCCCGATACGCACCACTGGGCCATCAGCAATATCACGAACAAATACGGCACCATGCTGTATGCAAACAAAAATTCGCCCGACGGCGCGTGGGACGGCATGTATGCCCGCGTGACCATCGACACCGGATTTAACCCCTTCACCGGCGGCGACGCCAACGTCTGGCTGTGCACAAGCGTAGCGGCTGTGGCTGTGGCCTGCGGCGCGGCTCTTGTGATTCTCAAGAAAAAACGCGCTCTGGCCGAGACGGAATAAATCGATTCATTAATGGGAGGAAACTATGAGAGGCATGAAAAAATGGCTTGCCATACTCGCCGTGGCCGTGCTCGCGCTGGGGCTGGCCCTGCCCACCGCCGCAGCCGATGAGCTCAAGCTCACGCGCGCGGTCAAAATCAACGACACGCAGATTGTCCTGGAGTTCTCCGCGCCTGTCGCGGTGAACCTGCACGAGGAAAACCGCGGCCCGTTCATGGCCATCCGCTATACCGACGAACAGCAGAACCTGCAGTGGGACGGCGCGGAGAACCAGGGCATCCCCATGCAGTTTGAAGGAAGCTGGGAGTTCGTGGACGAGACGCAGGATAAGATTATCTGGACGCTGAACGAAAACGGCCTGTTCGGCTTCGTAACCATTGACGAGATCATGAACTTCGAGGGCGAGGCCGCGCCCTGGAACTGGTGTAAGGTCATGTTCTGCATGGAAGAAGTCCCCTATGGGGAAAATGTCGGCGTCGGAAACGGCAAGCTCAACAACGTGACGACTCTCGACGGCGAGACCGAACTCAGCGGCACCCGGCAGAAGCCCGGCTGGTGGGACGGCCTGTACGCCGAGATCGAGGTGGACGACGACTATGTGCTGTCGAGCGGCGGCGGCCAGCAGGGCACGCAGACGCCGACCGGCTCCGACAACCCTCCCATCGCCATCGGCGAGACGCCCATCGCGTCCGTTCCCGAATCCGCGCCTGCTTCGTCCTCCGCGTCTTCCGGCGCGGACGCTGAGACTATGGCTCCCGCGCCGGCGGCCGATTACACGGTGTTTTACATCGTCGGCGGCGTGCTGGTGCTCGTCATTGCGGGCCTGATCGTATACATTGCGGCCAGCAAAAAGAAAAACAAGCCGGAATCTGCGGATAAAGCGGAGTAAAACCAGAAAAAACAGGCCGGCGGCAGAGATATGCGCTCGCCGCCGACCCTGTTTTTTACAATGCCGCGGAAGCGGGAATCATTTTGACAGGAGATTCATTATGAACATGAAAAGAATTCTGGCGCTTGCGCTCTGTGCGCTGATGCTGCTGCCTGTTTTCGGCTGTGCGGGCGAAACGGGAGAGGGCGCGTCCGGCTCGGGCGGCGCGGACAGCCAGGCGTCGACCCAGGCTGAAAAGTGGGTTCGGGAGCAGATTGAGGCCAACACGCTGTTTTCGTTCGAGTACGGCGGGAAGGCGTTTTCCGAATTCATCGGCGACTGGGACAAAAAAGTAGACGAGAGCGCCGACGACGCCGGCAACAAGCTGCTCACCCTGACCTATACGCAGCCGGACGACAAGGTCGTCGCCAGGGCGGATATCCTGCTCTACAAGGATTTCCCGGCGGTGGACTGGGTTGTCAACTTTGAAAACCAGAACAGCTCGGATTCCCCGGTTATCAGCAATATCCAGGCGCTAGACGCGCCCTTGGCCTACACGGGCGCCGCCCCTGAGCTGCGCTATCCCAACGGCGCCAACGCCACGGAGGACGACTTCAAGCTGCTCAGCGCCGCGCTCTCCGAAGAGCCTGTCACCCTCGGCTCCAACGGCGGCCGTTCGGCGTGCGGCACCATGCCCTTTTTCGATATTGTAACGGAGCAGGGCGGCGTCATCGGCGCAATCGGCTGGACCGGCCAGTGGACGTCCAAGTTCTCCGTTGCGGATTCCAGGGTGCAGATGACGGCCGGCATGAGCAAGACCAACATCAGCCTGTACGCGAACGAGAGCATGCGCACCCCGTCGATCGCCCTGCTGTTCTTTGAGGGCAGCGCCGACGACGGGCACCAGACCTGGCGCCACCTGATGTTCGCCGAATACTCCCCGCGCGACGAGGAGGGGAACCTCGAGTACGAACTGCCCGTGTTCCTCAACTTCTGGGGCTCTACGAGCGATAAGGCGATTCTGTCCGCACTGGATAAGGTAAACCGGCAGGAACTGCTGTACGACGGCGTCTGGATCGACGCGGGCTGGTACGGCGACGAGTCGGACATTTCCATCGATACCTACGACATGTCCTGGTACAGCGCCGCGGGCACCTGGGATCACATCCCGAGCCTGTACCCCAACGGCATGAAGCCCATTTCGGATGAGCTGGTTCCCAACGGCAAGGAGTTCCTGCTCTGGTTTGAGCCGGAACGCGCCATGCGCGAGACGGACTGGGTGGAAGAGCATGAGGACTACATGCTGTTCGGCCCCGGCGCGTCGTTCTACCTGTACGACCTGTCCAACAACGAGGCGGCCGATTACCTGATCGATTACATGGACGGCAAGATCAAGGAATACGGCATGACCTGGTACCGGCAGGACTTCAACTGCGAGCCGTACACCCGCTGGATCAACAACGACGAGGACAACCGCAAGGGCATGACGGAGATCAACTACATCACCAACCTCTACCGGTTCCTCAATACCCTGCGCGAGCGCAACCCCGGTCTGATGATCGACAACTGCGCGTCCGGCGGCAAGCGTATCGACATTGAAATGATGAAGATTTCCGCGCCCCTGTGGCGTACCGACTACCCCGTCAACGGCCAGTCGAGCAACACCGAAGCCATCCGCAGCCAGAACGCTTACCTCAATTACTGGGTGCCGATCAGCGCGACCGGCGCGAGCACGGAGGGCATGGACGACTCGTACGAGTTCCGTTCCGTCATGGCCAACGGCATGACGATCAGCGCGTCCTGGAGCAACAGCAACTGGATCAACACCATGCTGGCACAGTACAAGCGCTGCCGCGCGCTCATGGACGGCGATTACTACATGCTCGCCAATCCGGAGGATTACAAGACCGCGAACAGCTCGATTATGTACTACAAGCCCGAGACAGGCGAGGGATACCTGCTGGCTTTCCGTCCGGCAAAGTCGGATGAGACGACGATGACAGTGGCCCTCAAGGGCCTGGATCCGGATGCGGAGTACTCGGTGGAGAATGTGGACACCGGCGACGTCGTCACCGGCACCGGCAAAATTCTCATGGAAAACGGGCTGGTGCTCACCATGGAAAAAGCCCGCTCCTCCATGCTCATCTTCATTACAAAAAACTGACGGCGCAGGCCGGATAGTCACACAGCGCAAAGATGCGGCGCAGCCCATATGGGCTGCGCCGTTATGATATAAAAGAGGGGGGCCGGCGCCGCCGGTCCCCCTGAACAAGTCCCTGTCCGCTGTGCGCTTGCGTCCGCAGCACAGATTCTGCCCGCGCCTGCGTCCGCTCAAATCCGCGCCCGCGCTCCGTTTCCGCCGCCTCCGCCCTGCACAGAGCGAATCCGGCGCGTCCGGCCCGCCGGTTCAGCGGCAGACGTTCTCGCTCTCCTCGCGCGCAAGCTCGGTCCACCGCACGGCGTTGTGCGGATTCCAGGACAGTGTTACCACGTCCCGCAGCAGCACCTCCGCCGGACAGCCGTGCCGGTAGGCGGCGGAAAAAGTCTCCCGCAGCTCCCGGCGCGCGTCCTCTTCCGAAAGGACCGGCGTCGCCATATACGAGGGGTTGACCTTGCGTACGTATACATAGTCCCGCCCGAGTATCTCCGCCATGCGAAACGGGTCCGACCAGGGCGAAACGGTCACCCGTGCCAGGCGCGGAATCTGCCGCACCGTGTCCCAGCGTTTGTCCAGCGGCTCGCAGCAGCCGTAGATATTCCGGCCGAACCGCTGCAGGATCGCGTTCTGGTACGGGAACACGAACTCGGCGAACAGCTCCGGCGATACGCCGACCGTCTCCTGGCTCTCGCTGAACCCCCACATGTCCATCGTCGTCACATGCGCAGGGTCGAAGCCGGGCTGCGGGAGCCTGTCGGTATAGCCGTACCCGCCCGTGCCGATAAAGTCGCCTGTGTCGTTGCGCGAGAGCAGGCCGCCGCTTTCGAGAAAGTCGAGCTTTGCGAGCGCCTCGTCGCGCAGAAAGGCCATGAGCCGGTGCAGGCCGTCCGGATTGTCGTACATGTCCAGCAGAACCTGCTCAAACCCGCGCAGCATAATCAGGTCGGAAGTCAGCCCGAACGACCACCAGTAGCTGCCCTCCAGCGTCACGTCCAGTATCCCGTCGAACACTTCGTGCGCAAGGCGGAGCATCGCGTCCGTCTTTTCATAGTCCACAACAATCTGCGCGGGCCGCAGCCGGCTAAGCTCGCCGTAATCCTTGAGCGCGCCGTCCCAGGCGTAGGCCGTGTCCACCGCGCCGCCGTGCATGACGGCCTGCAGGCCGCGGTCGGTCAGCCCGCACACGTAATAGACGGGGAACCTGGCCTCCGTCACACGGTCGTCCCTGATCGTTTCCGCCCAGTAGATCTCCTTGCGCAGCCGGAACTCCCACACCCGGGCGAGCATGCCCGCGCACTGGAGTTCGTCTGCCGGAATCAGTTCGTACCAGGCGTTTTCCGGGTCGCAGAATATGAGCGGCCGCGTCTCGGCAAGGTCGTTGTGCATCGTCCAAAGCTTCCGCTTCTCCGCCTGTTCGGGCAGCGCGGCCAGCTGCGCGACTCTCTTTGCAAGCTCGCGCAGAATCTCCGCGTCCCGCGCCGCTATGCTCGCCTCCTGCCCGCCGGCCACGGCCGCATAGCCGCTCGGCCAGGATAGGCCGTTGCCGTCCCCCACGCCTCCGCCGAGGCGCTGGGCTTTTTGCTTTGCGCGCGCAGCGCGCAGAGCTGTGTCGTCCATACCATCACGTCCTGTTTTTTTATTAAGGCCAGTATAGCAGATTCCCGCGCCGCTGTATATATCCAAATCCGTTTTTCTCTTTTTTCTGCGCCTTTGCGTCTGCCCGCGCGGATTCGCTTGACAGGGCGGGAACGAACGGGTATAATAAGTATAATAAATCATACTTTTCATACTTATGGGAGGCTGGAAACATGAAAGGGCCCAAAGGCAAATTTGCATGGACGGTAAAAGTCGGCGAAAAGGGGCAGATTGTCATTCCCAAGCAGGCGCGCGAAGTGTTTGAAATCGAGCCGGGCGACACGCTGCTGTTGCTGGGGGACGTCCGGCGCGGCCTTGCCATCGTCCGCGGCGACCGCTTTTCCGAGCTGATGGACCGCGCGCTGGACGCGGCGGAGGAACAGGAATGAACGCGGTGGAAACCGTGGGCCTGACAAAGCGGTACGGGGACGTTACCGCGGTGGACGGGCTGGACCTGGCCATCGGCAGGGGGGAGCTGTTTTCCCTGCTGGGCGTAAACGGCGCGGGCAAGACGACGGCGGTGAAAATGCTCTGCGGGATTTT
>CAJLRT010000018.1 GCA_905209135.1 uncultured Eubacteriales bacterium | reverse complement strand
TAGTCCTCGTGCGGGTATCTCGGTTGCGTACAGTAGATATAGCACTTAAACGGCGTGTGCAGCTTTGGGCGGCTCTTGCGCACCTCAACGGTCTTTGTGCCATTGGCAATCAGCTCGCACCATTTGGGGCGGATGCTGATAAGTACGGCCTTACTCATTGTGCAGCGCCTCACTTCCCGGGACGATACGATCCCAACAGGCCGCGCACAGTACTTCTTTTACCTCTCGCTGATGAACATGTTCATGCGGGCACGGTTTGTTCTTCGGCTCGTAACCGTAGGTATTCGGGCATCCAAAACACCCGCCAATACAGGTTTCGTCCACCGCGTTCGGATGCTCCAGCGCCAGCAGCTCGCGGAATGTGCAGCCGTGCGACTTCCTTACAAGCATATCTACCCGAAAATTGTCCCAGTCTGCCGTCGGCACGCCGACATAGTCGCACCACGCGCGTTCCAGCTTCGCGCCGGCGGATTCCACCCAGTCCGGCAGGAACACAACGTAGTCCACCGCCTCCATCTCGGCGAAACAGATGCGCATATAGTCCAGCTTGGCCAGCCCCTCCGGCGCTGTGGCCGGATTGATGACCGTCGCGCCCAGCCGCTCAAGTTGTGCAGCCGCTCGGGCGAATTTCCCCTTATAATCCGGATCACCGGCGATTTTCCCTGATATGTAGATTTTCATGGTTGTCCTCCTTATCCGATCAATGTCGGTATTTCGTAATTGCACCAGAGCACTTCCGTGCGCCTATCGCCATTCTGGTTATAGGCCTTCCGCTCGATGATGTTCCAGCCGTGCAGCTCACTGTCATACATAGGCGAATGATACCCGGATAGGATGACCGGGCCCGGATGTGCTTTCAGCGCTGCCAGCAATGCCTCATGGTCCGCGTCTGTCATTTCGTGCCGATACTGCTTTCCACTGCGCGTTTCAAGCAAATACGGCGGATCTGCATAGATTAGCACGTTCTCGTGCCGGAAACGCCGAATCAGCTCCAGCGCCGGGCGATTCTCTATCTGTACTTCTTTCAGCCGCTCGGCCGCGGCCCGTATGTTCTCGGGCATATCGTTCCAGCAGTTCAGGCAGTAACTACGCTCACGCGCATAAACGTCGATTTTGAATCCGGTCTTTTGATACGTCTTGAAGCCGTGCCCCATCCTGCTCCGGATGCAGAACCGCACCGCACGGTCGAAGTCTGTTTCGCCGCGATTCTCGTACGCATCGTCAAATATTGCGCGCGCATATGGCGTCAAGTCGATTTCCCGGGCAAGCCGCTCGGGGTCTGCACGCAGGACGCGGAAAAAATTCACGATATCCCCGTCGATGTCGTTCACGGTCTCGATCGCCGATCGCGGTTTGTTGAACAGTACGGCCAAAGAACCGGCGAACGGCTCCAAATAGGATCTGTGCGGCGACATAATTTGCACGATTTCCTGTGCCATGCCCCACTTTGCGCCGGGGTAGTTCAAAAGTGCATTCACTGATTCACCCCCATCACATGGCCACCGCATCAGCGAGTGCGGCCATCGTCTCAATTTTCCCGGGCACTGCATACTCCGGGAGGTTCGCTGCCACAACGGCCGCAGCCATCGGCGGGCAGACGGCATTGCCGCACCTGGCTACTTGCTGCGTCTTTGGGTACGGCTTCCCGGCCGCATCATGGTCGATGATGTAATCCGGCGGAAAGCCCATGGCGTTGTACAGCTCCCGAGGCGACAGCATCCGCAGGCCAATGTCCGCGATATAGTACGGCGCCCCGCCGATTGACAGGAGCAGCAGATCGCCCTCGCCCAGCGCATAGCCGCAGTACCGGTTCAGCAAGTCGCGGATCTGCGGCCAATGGTGCAGCCGCTCGGATGTGCCGATTTTACAAAGCACTGCCTTGCAGCAGCCAAACACGCCGCCCGCTGTCTGTGTCGGCAGCGGCTCTCCCGCTTTCTCACCGTCCACCCCGCTGTAATACTTGACTACATGTGCAGCAACCACAGCTTCCCGGTCGTGACTCGTGACCGTATGCATCGGGCTTTGCACATCCAACGGCCGGGCGCGGCCGTAATACTCCACCAGATTCGCGCAGGTAAGGCCGTAACGGTTCGCGGCGTCCACCGTGCAGACGGGCTTATCCAGTCCAGCCGCTCGGGCGCTTTCTGTTTTCTCCGTGTGGTACTGGATCAGTGACGGCGATAGCAGCATCTGCCCGCCGCCTCCGCCTGTACGGACTGTGTTCATTGGTTCGGAGACCGGTGCCCCTACACTGTTGCTGGTGTTCGTCATCGTCAGCGGCGTGAGGACCGGCCGGCAAATGCCACCGGTGTGCTTTGCCGTAATCGTTTTACACGGCTCTTGGCTATCCGTGACGTGCCCACCTCCTGAATGGTTGCACTCAACGATGAACGGTGCCCCGGATTTGATCGTGAACTTGTCCACGCCGCGAATAATGCGGCGCATGGTGTTGTCCGCCAGCGGCCGGACGGCGGAAATGCCGTACCGCTCGTGGATTTCATCCTTCGTCGAAAAAATTGAAGGGCACGGCAGCGACCAGTCGATGATCTCCGCTGCGCTGCGCCATGGCAGCAGTTTTCCGCTGCGCACTTCCGCACTGTCTCGCGGGGCGTGTGTGCGCTCCGGCAAGACGATCGCACGTCCGTCGCAGCGGGCAATCAGCACCAGCCGACGTCTGGTAGTCGGCGCACCATAGTCGGCTGCCACCAGCTCGCGCCATTCCACGGTATACCCAAGTGCCCGAAGCTGCCCGACAAACTTCTGGAACGTCGTACCGGCCAGCTTCTTTACCGGCTTCCCCTTACGCACCGGCCCCCATGTCTGGAACTCTTCGACGTTTTCAAGGATGATGACGCGCGGGCGCACCTTCGCCGCCCAGCGCAGGGCGATCCACGCGAGGCCCCGGATCTTGCGGTCAACAAGCGCCGCGCCCTTTGCCTTTGAAAAATGCTTGCAGTCCGGCGAGAACCATGCCAGCGCCACCGGCCGGCCTCGGCAGACTGTCTCCGGATCCACATCCCAGACAGATGCCTGGTAATGCTCCGTGTACGGATGGTTCGCTTCGTGCATCCGGATCGCTGCCGGGTCGTGATTGATTGCCACATTGACGATGCGCCCCAGCGCCAGCTCGATTCCCGTGGACGCGCCGCCGCCACCGGCAAAGCTGTCAACGATGATTTCGCCGTCAAGTGTCTCCTGTGTGCGCAGCATCATGTCGCCTCCCCCGCGCCGATTGCGAGTTGTCCGGCGGCATACAGCTCGTACACCGTCCGTCCGCGATCATCTGCCATATACGGCAGGAAGATCTGCTGCATCGGCACATCACAGGATTCGATCAGCGCCATTTGCGCCAGCACCCAGTCGCGCACGTTCCGCCACGCAGTCATTTCCGCCTGCTCGCGGTCGGCCTTGATCTTCTGCGCTGCGAACACTCGCAGCGTTCCGTCTACGGCCGCCGGCAGGCGGAAGCCGCGCGGCCCCGCCGGCGTGTCGATCCCGAACGCGATCGCCTGCGGCTTGCCATTGTCGTAGTCAATCATGATCTTGGTGGCGCCGTGGCGTGCAAGCGCGCCTTGGATTTCTCCGATGGACGTATATGCATCCACTTTTGTCGTGTAGTTTTTGATTGCCATGTCCCCACCTCACTCCGGATCGCCGAGAAACAGGATCACGCCCCGGCGCATCTGCACCCGGTACGGCTCCAGCTCCACGGCCGTCATGTACTTATGGCCGAATAGTTCTTTCATGTTCTGCCAGTCCTCCCACATGACACGATACACTGCGCGCCCGCGCAGGCACACCAGCACAAACGCCAGCGCGCCCATATTGGCGTGCGATTCCAGTGCACGCGCCTGCTCTTCCGTGACCGCACTTTGCATGATGCGGTCTTTGTCCGTGGCCTTGGCCTCGAACACTACGCTGCTGCCGCCGCATAGCGTGCCCTGAAAATCCGGCTGCGCCTGCTTGGTGAAAACCGCCTCGAACGACCAGCAGCCGCTCGGATTCTGATGCCGGCCGGAAATGACCTTGATCGGCTCCGGCGTCTTGTCGATCTCCGCGATGCCATGCGCCCGGTAATACGCGCAGGCCGTGAGAATCTGCGCCTCAAAGCCTTCCCCGGTCGCACGGCTGATACTCCCCTGTGCCTGACGCGCTGGGTTTTTCGCCGACTCATCGGCGTGGAAAAACTGCAGCGCCTTTTCATACGCCACAGGATCCAGCTTGCGCGCCGCCTGTTTCTGATAGCGCGGCGGCAGGCTGTCCATGCTGATGCCCATTGTGGACGCTCCTTCCTATGTGGTGTCTTTGATCTCGTAATACTCCTGCCACGGCCAGCCGCTCAGCTCATGCCAGCCGCTCTTATACTCCGACCCATCGTCAAAGCGATAGAGATGCATCCCCCGTCTGGCCTTCGGCTCTTTTCTCCACGTCTCGGCCTTGGTCACCTGATAGCGGATCTCCGGCTTTGCCATGCCGGCGCTGCAGGTATACCGCCGGCGGCGGATGCCCTGCTCGCGGCAGCGGCGCATGGTGGAGCGTGATTCCTTGATGAGGTAGGACGCGAGCTTTGCGTGGTTCTTGCGGTCATCGAGCATCTGGAAGCTGATAGATCCCGCGCCATTGGTCACCTTTGTCCAGGCTGCGGCGATGATCTGCGCGTCAAAGCGCGGCAGGAGGATGTGATGATGCACGTTCGTCATGTGCTTGGTTTCGAGCACGGCGATGTATTTCAGGCGCTTGCCCGCTTTGGCGTACGCCTTGCGCAGCTCGCGGAAGAACGCGGCTCTGTCCCGCTCGGCTTGCTCTAATGTGATGGTTTTGCACCAGTAGTGCAGCACCAGATGGAAGTCGCCATAATGGTAGTTGCAGTTGATGAGCCAGCGCAGATGCTCCTCGGCCACGCGCTCGTTGATGCGCTCCTGACACTTGGAGGTCTCCTTCTCGGATGATCGCTTGCGCGGCTTGACTTCCTTGCTGTGCACACGGGATGAATACATCTTGCGGTGCTCGACCGTTTCCCCGCACACGACGGTGCGATGTACATACGGCATGATTGCCTCCCTGTCTGTCTCCGGTCGAGTTAGTAATTGGTCTTACCGAAGCTGAAAACGCCTTGCGGCGTCAGCGTTTTTCGGCTTGCAGGGCGGGCAACTGTATGCTATAATATGTATAGTGTAGCGCGCCCTGTGCGCTATTGGGTTTTCACCGCCTGCGGGTTTGACGGTCTTCGCAGGCGGTGTCTTTTTATGTCTCCGGCGGCGCCCACATGACGCGCGCCCCGTTGACGACTTCCTGCCATGGGACGCCCCACAGCTCCGCCGCGCACTGGATCGCCGCGAACGGCGATGCGCACGGTACGACCACGGCCTTGCGCCCCGGGAGCGCCACCCGCGCGCGGCCATGCGCTGCCCAGCGGTCATTCCGGCGTCGCATGGCCAGCTCTGACGGTGACATATATACGACCTCCGGACGTCTCATGCGACGCCGAGGGCTGTGAAGATCACATGCATGACCCAGCCAAGCAGGCACCCAACGGCTAAAAACGTCACAGCCATGATGGCGTCCTCCGTCGCGCCGACGATCAAGCGGCGCACCTTCGCCTTGGCGCGCGGATCTCCGAATACCTTCATTCGCTGTCTCTCCCCGCTGCCGTGCGGTACAGCATCTGCATGTTATTCGCGCAGATAGCGCACATCGGCACATCGTGGATATGCCGAACTCCGTCCACGCTCCCGCAAAACGCACAGCCCGGCGCATACTTGCGCAGGATGATGCTGTCCGCATCTGTATAGATCTCCATGGGATCACCCGTCCGGATGCCCATCGTCTGGCGCAGCTCCTTCGGCAGCACGATGCGGCCGAGGTCATCGACCCTTCTGACGATTCCTGTTGCTTTCATTGGTTTCTCCTTTCTCTTGACCTATCTGGCCAACATCTGGGCGAGCGCCACGGCGCTGATGCCCTCTTTCCCGCTGACGTTGTACCGCTCGCGGCACACCCGTCGGCTTTGCCCTGTATAATTGCTGACGTCTGTCACCGTCAGCACCCGGCGGCCACCGGTGAACTTCAATATTTCCTCCAGCTCAAGCCGGAAGGTTTCTTTTTCTCGCGGCATATGTACCTCTCTCCTTTTAAAGTGTGCTGATATTGAAAACTTTGGGTTGCTTTGATATACTGCAAATGGCAAACGTGGAAATTTTGCGTACAAAAGGATGTGTAGCTCATGATTCTTTACCACATGGATCGCTCTGGCTGCTTTCCGACAAGCGGTGAGCTTTCGCTGCACCCGCTGTCGGATTTGCCGCACGACATAGCTGCCTCACGCTTCTTTTTAGATTTCCAAAACGGCGTGTCACAGCATTGCCTGAACTACTTCACAAATCGTGCGTCCATGCTGACCGCCATACAGTCCATGCCGCTTGGTCAGCTCTTCGTCGCCGCTGATTCACTCGCCGCCGCGAACAGAAGGATCTCTTCGCAGTTGATTGAATTCACAGTGGAACTCGTCCGCCGACAGCTTTTTCCGCATTGCCCTTCTCGCCTCATTTCGCTTTTTGCAGTTGAACAGATTTCCGATTTCAAAAAATGGGGCTTGGAACACGCTGAACAAGCAAGGGTGTTCCAGATCTCCGCACCTGACAATCTAAAGAGATTTGACGCCAGGCACCTGCGCGGCGGTATCACGTTCACAACAGATGAAACAGGCACTTATTGCGGCTGCCTCTTAACCGCGATGTACGACCAGGCAATCAAATATTGGTCTTGTGAGCCGTCTGCAGATCCTCTTTGGGAGTATCTCGTGCCGCTTCCCGCTCAGCTCCATCAGGTTCTTCTTTGTGGCAGGACGTCGCTTGCATCCATTCCAGAGGGGTAAATCCAACGTGATGCGGCAGCATGTCCTCCGTCAGCTTCATCGTTTTCTTGCCTTGCCGGCTGTGTTCGTACCCTAGTGCGGTGCTCATGTCCAGTTCACATGGGCACGGCATCGGCCGACCGTCACTGCAATGGCATAAATGAGTTTGACTTTCCGTGTGGCTATGCTGACTGGCGGCAAACGAAATAACATCCTCCATTATGCCGTCCGTCATTTCACATGGCGGCGTGTAGCAGAAAAGGCGCAGGCAGCACTTTGTGCAGTCCGCCTTTTCTTTTTGGCAGTGTGCCCGCAGCGCCCTGTGAAGCTCCATAGAATCCATGTCCTCACCTCCAATTAACACATTTTCTTGTTTCCTCTTCATGCGAGTGATAGAATCATTCTGAAACTGAATCAAGGAGAGGAAAAATCATGGATCACACACTTACCAGGGACGCGAAAAAGGTTCTCGCCACGATCTACAAAGCCTATAAATCGAGGCGCGCAAACGGGGAAGCAAAATCCTCCGCGGTTTATTTCGATACCGAATCGCACGATGCCGCCGCCATCGATGCGGCCGTCTCCGACAGCTTGGCAGAGCTGTCAAACGCGAAATATGTAAAAACGGACATCTGCGGCAATTACACGCTTACCGATTCCGGTATCATATTCATGGAGAATTTGCCCGTCGACACCATAAAGGAATGGCTATCATTCTCCGCCCAGTTCATCCCCTGACGATCCGGTGCAAAAGCGCTCGAAGTCCGCTTCATTTCCGGCTCGGAACCGCTCCACATCAATGCCAGTAATGCTCAGCTCCGCTACACCTTCCTTCACGTCGAGGCGGATGCCGTCAACGCCGACGCCGATCATAACGCCGTCGAGCAGTACCGCACTCCGCCTTCCATCGCTTGCGATCATCATTTTTGCCGCTTGGTACATGTCCTCACCTCCAATCGAATGAATTGCGTCCAAAACCATCTGCAAAGTCTTGCGGATGGTCTTTTGCTTAATGAATTGCGCGCGCCTTACGACGCGCGCTTACTGTGCTCCAGCGCCATCGCCAGCCCCTCCGCAAAGGCGCACAGCTGTGCCTTCTGCAAATCGTCCATGCTCTGCATGACCGTCGCCAGCCGCTCGATGGTTTTCTGCTCGTTCTTTGTAAGCATTTTCGTCACCTCCTCGCACTTTGTTGCATTGCTATGTGCTACTGTTGCTATAATACGCCACGACGTTACTGTTGTCAAGGTGTTTTTGTGCTGTTGTTGCAAAAAATGTTGACACTCTCGCAACATTGTGCTATCCTCTTCGTGAGGAGTGATGCTTATGCACGATCGCATCAAGGAAGTCCGCACCGTCCTCGGCCTTTCGCAGCAGGAATTTGCCGACAGAATCGGTATTAAGCGCGGCGCCGTTGCCAATTACGAAGTTGGCAGGAACGAACCCATTGACGCCATAATCAGCTTGATTTGCCGCGAGTTCCACGTTGACGAACATTGGCTGCGCACCGGCGACGGCAAGATGTTTACGGCAACTACGCGCGACGAAGAGATCATTGACTTTGTCGGCCGAGCGACCATTGGCGCAGGCGACGACTTTAAGCGCCGTTTCCTTCTGGCACTGGCCCGTCTTCCGGAAGAGCGTTGGGCCGACATCGAGGACTTTGCCCGGCAGATCACCGCCGAAAACGCGAAAGAGGAGCAGGATTGATTTCCTGCTCCTCTTTCTTCGCTTTTCTGTTTTTCTTTACGCTGCGCGCAGCAGTGCCAGCGTCAGCCGCAGCTTTTGTTCACTTGCTTCATCCAGCAGCCGCTCGATCTCGCGCCGTAAGTACGTCCTCCATTCTGTTTCCGTCATAGCTCTCCCTCCCACAAATTTTCCGCGGTCGTCCCCAGCACCCGCGCTATCCGAATGGCGAGGCGGACGTTTGGTATGCTCTTGCCCCTCTCTATGTCGCATAGTGTGCTTGTCCCACACCCCACCTTTCCGGCCAGCCAGCGCAGGCTGACGCCCTTGTATTCTCTATACTCCCGTACATTGTTTTTCATCCTCGCCATAATCCTACCACATTTTTCGGCTGCATGTTGAAAACGTTCGGTATTCCGAACGTTTTTTGCTAACTTATTGCAATACTGCCCGAAATATGCTATTTTTCAATTATCAGCCGTGTGTCTATGTTGCCACATGACAGAAGGATGATACATAAACAGTTGAAGGAAGAACAGAAACGAGGGATTGATTGTGAAGAACAAGCAAAAGCTTGACGGGCTGCAGTGGATCGGAGTCATATGCTTTTCGTTGGCATTTCCGGTTTTCATGATAGGCGTTATAAACGGCACGGTCGGATTCGCTGTGGATGGTATACTTCTTGTCGGCAGCGGCGCTGCTCTTTTTTGGGCGTCTAAGCGAAGAAAAACAAAGATGTACTCAACGGTTCAAGATCTGATTGCAAAAGCGCAGGCGTCTACAGAATTGGCGAACGAGGCTGACGACATCGAAACGTTTTTGTCCTACTATCATTCCATACTGTCCGAAACACATGAATTGATTGCATTTGAAGATCGTGTGCCATTCACTTTGAAACCATCTATTCAGTACGACATTTTCGTCAATAACAAGCAATGGCACACAAGAGATGCTATCGAACGGCATTACAACAGCGTAAAAAAAGCGGCGAAAACAACATACAGAAACAGCCGCAGCCATGTAGAGAGCCTATGCCGCATATTTGCAGATGAAATTGAAAAACACAAAAACGAATTCGATGATGAGACCATGGAATTTGCGATTAAACTACGCAACCAGTTATTTGCGGAATGCGGTGTTATAAACACATATGCAGCTGCTGACGGCACGGTTCGTTGCGAAGGCACGATGCCAGGCATCGACATTTCTGAAACTGACGGTATGGAAGGCCATGAATTTGAAAACTATTGCGCTGACCTGCTGCGAAAAAACGGCTTTGTCAACGTGTCTGTGACGCCTGGTTCTGGAGACCAAGGTGTTGATGTGATTGCCGAAAAAGAAGGCGTGCGCTATGCCGTCCAGTGTAAATGCTATTCTTCCGCGCTGGGGAACACGCCAGTGCAGGAAGTGTGCGCCGGTAAAAGCATGTACAACTGCCATGTTGGTGTTGTGATGACAAATAATTATTTTACCGCCGGTGCAAAGCAACTGGCCGAAAAGAACGGCATTTTGCTGTGGGATCGCGATAAGCTACAGCAGATGATCGACAGCGCGATCAGCGAAGAAAGCGCCGTGTGAGGAGGCGTGGCACGCATGCAGACAGAAATCTATAGCGTCATCTACCGCATGGTCCACAAATACGGCTGGAATTGGGGCATCACGCGTGGCCTCATCAATCGCCGGTTCGGCACGAACTACACCGCCGATGAGCTGAAAGAGCTGTACAGGCGGCATTTCCTGACTAAGGGAGAATGAGAATTGCCCCGGCGCAACGCACCGGGGCAATATACAAACGCAAAGGTTTAGTTCTGTTTCATGAATTTTTCATCCAGAAGGTTCAAGTCCATTTCAAAACAGTTTTCCCGCCCCCGCTTTGTCTGGATCAGCAGCCCTTGATCTCTTACATTATCCAGCAGCTTCCGGAGCGTTCCATAGCTGATTCCACAAACCTCCTGCAATTCAGAAGTGGATATCCCGTCCTCCGAAAACAACGCCGCTTGAATCAGCAAACTGTAAACCAGACGCATTTTTTCGTTTTTGCTCTTCGGCAAAGTATCTACCAGCTTCTCGTACCGATCCCACTGAATTTTCCGTCTCTGCAGCCCGTCTACGAGTTCCTGCATGGCTTTCAAGAGCATTTCCAACATCATCAACAGGAACGGCGTCAAATCGCCAAGATTGCGCGGATCATTACAGACCCGAAACGCTTCATAATAGTCTTTGATGTTTTCTTTCACCGTTTCCGAAATGCGATAGGCACTCAGGCTCTCACATTTCTCCGCAATGCAGTAGCTCAGAATAAACCGGCCCAGCCGTCCATTTCCATCATAAAACGGATGGATATATTCAATCATATAATGGAAAATGCAGATCCGAAATAGCCACAGTATGGAATCATCGTGGAGAAACGCAAGCGCCTTTTCCATTGCTTCGATAATCTTTCCCTCCGGTGTCAGGCCTGCGTGGATCACTTTCTCTGTTGCGCTGCGAATGGTAGTCTGATCCTTCCGAAAGATTTTCCCATCAGGGGCGTTTTGCGGATCCTCTGCAACAACTTCTTCCAGTACCAGCTCATCATAAATATTCCGGATATCTTCGCATGATGCCAGAGATACTGACTCACTTTTCGTAAGCTTATTATACTTATTGACAAGCCCGATAAACCCCTTATAGTCCTTGTCGGTAATCTGGTAGGTCCAACGGACGGCGTTCGGGCGGT
>CAJLRT010000017.1 GCA_905209135.1 uncultured Eubacteriales bacterium | reverse complement strand
GCGCGCTTTTTGGGCGCCTTGATCAGCCGCACGTCCTTAACGTTTACGCTGAGCTTCATACTGCCCGCCGTGACGGTCAGTTTCCCGTCGCGCCCGGGCAGGGACGCCACGACGCCGGCGCGGGTGATTCCCACCACCTCGACCGTGTCGCCGACGCGCAGCGGCCGCGGCAGTTCATACTCTGTCTGCGTCTCACGGACGGGATCCAGCTCGTCCTCCAGTTCCCGGAGCGTGCGGCGCGCGCCCTGCCGGAACCCCTGCAGGCGCTCTTTGAAATCGGCCCGCTCCTTTTCCCGGACAAGGGCGTCCAGCCCGGCGAGCACCTCCTGCACCTGCGCCTTTGCGCCCTCGACGATCCGCCGGCCCTGGCCCTTGACCTGCTCGAGTTCCCTTTCAATGCGCGCCTGCATTTCCCGCTGTTTCTGCTGCGCGCTGTGCAGCATCTCCTCTGCGGCGGCGCGGTCCGCCATGGCCGCGTCGCGCTCGCGTTCGGAGGCGCGGCGGTTTTTCTCAATCTGCGACAGGATCTCCTCAAAGGCGATGCTGTCGCTTGTCAGGTGGGTGGCGGCCTTGTCTATAATCTCCTTTTTCAGGCCGAGCTTTTCGGAGATGGCAAAGGCGTTGGACCGGCCCGGCATACCCGTGATCAGGCGGTAGGTCGGGCGCAGCGTCTCCACGTCGAACTCGCAGGAGGCGTTGCGTACGCCGTCGGTCTGCAGCGCATATACTTTCAATTCGGGGAAGTGGGTGGTGCACACGATCCGCGCGCCCTTTGCGCGCACATATTCCAGAATGGCGACCGAGAGCGCCGCGCCCTCGACCGGGTCGGTGCCCGCGCCGAGCTCGTCGAACAGACAGAGGGAGCGGGCTGTCGCCCTGTCTATAATCTGTATGATATTCGTCATATGCGATGAGAATGTGGAGAGCGACTGCTCGATCGACTGCTCGTCGCCCACGTCGGTGAGGATCATGTCAAACACCGGGCAGCGGCTCTCCTCGGCGCAGGGTATGTACAGCCCGGCCTGCGCCATGGCGCAAACCAGCCCCACCAGTTTCAGCGACACCGTCTTGCCGCCCGTATTCGGGCCGGTGATGACGAGCGTGTCATAGTCCTGTCCGAGCGCGACGTCGACCGGCACGACCGTGTCCCTGTCCAGCAGCGGATGCCGGGCGCGGCGCAGGTCCACAATTCCGCGGTCGTTCACAAGCGGCATGGTCGCGCGCATGTCCACCGCGAGCTTCGCCTTGGCGAACAGCTCGTCAAAGCGCGTGCAGAGCAGGAAATTCTCCTCCAGATCCTCGCACACGGACGTCAGAAGCGCGGACAGCTCGTAGAGAATCCGTTCAATTTCGGCTTTCTCGCGGCCTTCCAGCAGGCGCACCTCATTGTTGGCCTCCACGACCGACGCCGGCTCGACGAACACGGTTGCGCCCGTTGCCGAAACGTCGTGGATCAGGCCGCTGATCTCGCCCTTGTACTCCACCTTTACCGGCACGACAAACCTGCCGCCGCGCACGGTGACGACCGGTTCCTGCAGGCAGCGCGCATACTGGGCGGAACGGATGAGCTTGTCCAGGTTCTCCCGTATGCGGCTCTGGGCAGACGCGATCTGCCGCCGGATACGGTACAGCTCGTCGCTGGCCGCGTCCATCACCTCGCCCTCGGCGTTGAAAGAGGCGTAGAGCCTGTCCTCCAGCGCCCTGTGCGGCGCAAGGCGCTCAAACTCATCGTCGAGCACGCTCTCCAGCGCTTCGCTCTCGCCCCGGTACTCTCGCAGGCGGCGCGCGGTGCGCAGCAGGAAAGCGCAGTCCATCAGCTCCGGAATGCTGAGCGGCGCTTCGACGCGCAGACGCTCAATCGCGCCCGATATATCGCGCAGGCCGCGCATGGACAGCGGGCCTTTTACGTTGAGAATCCGGAGCGCGGCCTGCGTGCGCGCAAGCTCGCCGCGCACGCGTTCGGGGTCGGTAAACGGCATGAGCGCCATGCACCCGGCGCGGCCGCCCTCGGTGTCCGCCGCCGCCGCGAGCAGGCTGCGTATTTTATGAAATTCCAGCAGTCGCAAACTCTTTTCCTGATCCATGAAATTACCTCTGTTCCCGGAGACTGCCTGTCTCCGGCCTGAAAAATGAACTCTGTTCCCGGAAACGGCTTTATCCGGCTAAAAAAATGCCCGCACCAAAATCCTGTCCGTTTCCGGCCCGAAATTGAACGCTGCACACACAGGAAACAGGCCCTTTCCGCAAAGGCCTGTTCAGACGGGATTCTGCAGAGAGCGGTAGAACGCCAGCGTTGCAAACCGCTCGTCGGTCTGCTCGAGCAGGAAGCGCTCCGCAAACCGGCTCAGTTGTTCCTGCGCCGCGCCGCTGAGCTGAAAAGAAAAAATCCTGCGGAGCGGCGCGTAAAACACATGGCGCAGCGCGTCCTTCGCCGCGGCGTCCAGGTAAAAGCTGTCCGGCGCGGGACGGTCGGCGCAGGATGCGCATACGAGCCTGCCGCCGTGAACGTCGATCCAGCCAGGCTCGTCCTTGCCGCAGACAGCGCAGGTCTCAAAGTCCGGCATGAAACCGGATACGGACGCGCACCGAAGCTCAAACACGAGCTTGACATGAACGGGGTCCGCGCCCTTGGAGAGCAGATAGAGGCTGTTGAGCAGCAGGCGCAGCAGCTCCTCTTCCTCCGTCTCCTCGCGCGAGAGCCGGGCCGCGACCTCCAAAAAGTACTGGCCCAGGGCCAGCCGGTCTATATCCCCGCTCAGCCCGTAGAACAGCTCGTGCACATCGGCGCTGTCCACCTTGTATTGGTCGCCGTTTTTAAACAGCATGAACGACGAATATGTAAAGGGGGCGGCGCAGGCTTTCAGCCGGCTCTTGAGCGAGCCCGCGCCCGGTGCGATGACCGTGATTCGCCCCCTCTGGCGCGTGAGCAGGGTCAGCAGTCTTGCGCTGCGCCCGTACTCGCGCGAATGCAGTACGATGCCGTCGACCGACAGATGCAACTATCCCACCTCTAACGTCCGCTGCCCTGCAGGAACAGCTCCTTGTCCCGTTTCGCTTCAAACGGTGATTTATCGTTTTCCAGATGTTTATATATGAGATACGCGTCCAGATTCCCCGTGTTTTCAAAGAAAGTCCATGCGTCGTTCTTATTCATTCCGAATTCCTCCAAAAATGATTTTGTACTATCATTTTTGACGCCGGAACTGCGAAAATTACAGGGAATAATTTTTAATTTTATTTTTGTAAGAACTGCATAAATCAAAGCTTTCCGGACGGGCGTTTTATTCGTATCCGTAGTTGCGGATCAGGTACTGGTTGTTGCGCCAGTCCTCTTTCACCTTGATCCAGCACTGCAGATTGACCTTGCAGCCGAGCATCTGTTCCAGTTCGGCGCGTGCGGCGGACGCGATCGCCTTGAGCTTTTCCCCGCCCTTTCCGATGATGATGGACTTGTGGGTTTTCCGCTCGCAGACGATGTTGACCGATATGTCGTACAGCTCCCGCCCGTCTCTTTTTGAAAACTCGTACACCTCGACGGCGATCCCGTGCGGGATTTCATCCGAGAGGGCGTAGAGCATCTTCTCGCGGATGATCTCCGCCGCGCGGACGCGCTCCGGCTGGTCGGAGACCATGTCCTCCGGGTAATACTGGATTCCCTCCGGGATCAGGCGGAAAAGCTCTTTTTCCAGAATGTCCACCCCCTTGCCGTTCTTTGCGGACAGGGGTACGACCGCGTCGAAATCATGCAGGGCGGAAAAGGCCTGTATGGCCGCCAGAATGCGCGGCTTATCCTTGACCGTGTCCACTTTGTTGATGACGAGTATGCTCTTCTGGCCCGTGCGCTTGATGCGGTCGATCACGTCCCGCTCCAGCTTGTGGACATAGTCCCTGGCCTCCACGACGAGCAGGACGATATCGGTGTCCTCTATATTCTCCTGCGCCGTTTTGACCATGAAATCGCCCAGCGCGGTTCTCGGGCTGTGCAGGCCGGGCGTGTCGATAAACACCACCTGCCTGTCCCCGGCCGTCCGGATCCCGACGACCCGGCCCCGCGTCGTCTGCGGCTTCGGCGAGACGATGGCGATCTTCTGGCCCATGAGCGCGTTCAAGAGGGTGGACTTCCCCACATTGGGCCGGCCCGCAAGCGAGACGAACCCGGAATATTTTATCTCCATAATGCTCCTTTTTGTGATGTGACATGGGCGTGCCCGGCAGGCCGCCGGCGGCGCGCTACTGCGTGATTCCGAGCGATTCCAGAATTTCCGTCTGCTTGGCGCGCATGATCTTCTCGTCCAGCTCCGTCTCATGGTCGTAGCCGAGCAGATGCAGCGTGGAATGGGCCGACAGAAAACAGAACTCGCGCTCGACGCTGTGCCCGTACTGCTCCGCCTGCTCCACTGCCCGCTTCGCGCAGATTACCACGTCCCCGAGCAGGATGACGCCCGTGTCGGGGTCCGTCGTGCCGTCGGCAAAGGAGAGGACGTCGGTCACGCTGTCGCGGCCGCGGTATTCGGCGTTGAGCGCCCGGATTTTCGACTCTTCGACAAAGGCCACGCTCACCTCGCAGCTTCGGTCGTACCCCTCGCGGTCGAGGGTGCGGTATATGACCGCCTCCATGCGGTGCTTGAGTTCGACGGTGACGGGCCAGTCCTCCTGCTCATTGTAAAAGCTTGTCCGTACGTTCATCATTTTTTCCCTTTCCTGGCGGCGGCGCCGGCCTGCCCCTGCTCGTATTTCTCGTATGCGTCGATGATCTTCTGCACCAGCGGATGCCGGACCACATCCCTGCTCGACAGGTAGCGGATACTGATTCCCTCTATGTTCCCCAGCACCTTTACCGCCTCTTTCAGCCCGGATTTGGTGTAGGCGGGCAGGTCCGTCTGCGTAATATCGCCCGTGATGACGACCTTGGAGGAGAACCCGAAGCGGGTGACGAACATCTTCATCTGCTCCGGCGTCGTGTTCTGCGCCTCGTCGAGAATGATAAAGGACTCGTCCAGCGTCCGGCCGCGCATATAGGCCAGCGGCGCGACCTCGATCGAGCCGCGCTCGACATAGCGGTGGTAGCTCTCCTGGCCCAGCATTTCGATGAGCGCGTCGTTGAGCGGGCGCAGGTAGGGGTCCACCTTCTCCTGCAGGTCGCCGGGCAGGAAGCCCAGCTTCTCCCCCGCTTCCACGGCCGGGCGGGTGATGATGATGCGGCTGACCTCCTTGCTGCGCAGGGCGGCGACGGCCAGGGCGACGGCGAGATAGGTCTTGCCCGTGCCCGCCGGGCCGATGGCGATGGTAACGGTGCTCGACGCGATGGCGTCCACATACTCCTTCTGCCCCTCGCTCTTGGGCTTGACCGGCTTGCCGCGCGAGGTGATGTAAATGCAGTCCGCATCCATATAGCGCATATAGCCGTCCCGGCCCTCGCCGACCATGCCGATGATGTAGTTGACGCTCTGCTCGGTGATCGGCTCGCCCTTGGCGGCCATGGCGGTCAGCGAGGTCACGGCCTTCACCGCCTGCGCGCAGGCGGTGTCGCCCCCGGTGATCTTGATGTCCTCGCCCCGGTTGACGATCCGCACCCCGAAGGCGGACTCTATTTTGCGGATATTGCCGTCAAGCATGCCGAACACGTCGGCCATGATATCCGAGCTCATTTGCAAAGAATATTCCAACCGTGATTTCAATCCTTTCCCTTTTCCTGTCCGAACGAAGCCGCGGCGCGCGTCACCACTCCGGCTCGCCCGCCGGGGTCTGGCTGGAGGGGTCCACCTCGGACTGGGCCGCGATGTCCTCCACGCACTGGTAGCGGCCGACAATGCGGCAGGCGCCGTTTTCGTGCGTCACTTCCACGTTGCGCACTTCGATTTCCCGGCCGGCAAACTGTTCGCGCTCGCCCTCTTCCAGCATCAGCCGCGCCATGTTCTCCGCCTGTTCGGGCGTGTATTCCCGCTCCTGCAGTTCCACTTCATAATACTTTTCCTCCAGCAGCGCGAGCGGGAGCGTAAAGCCGCCGAGTTTCGCTTCGTTTGTTTTATTTATTCTATCATAAGTAGTATATCTTTCGCCAGCCCCTAAATACAAATTTATATGAAAATTGAACAGCCTGAGCTTTTTGAGCGTGTATTCTTCGCCGGTGCGAACGCGCTGTGTCTGGGCATACGGGACTTCGTACTCGAGCTGGTAGGCCGTTCTCGCAAAAATTCTGCCCGCCGAGTGGACGAGACGGTAGCCGACCTTGTCGCTGAAAACCATGCCGGAAACGAGCATGTCGCCCGCCTCCACCGCGTCGCCGGCGCGGACGAGACCAAAGCCCTGCGTAATTTCGGTGCGGACGACCACGCCCGCCTTGGCCGCGACAAGGTTGCAGGGCGTATCCACATCCACCATCTCGGGCTTGCCCGTCGCCTCCGTGACCTCTACATAGGCCTTGCTTCCCTTGATATTGATGGCGATAAACGACAGGTCCTCCAGTTCCAGCAGCACCGTCTGGCGAATCTCGCGCAGGTCCAGGCCGCGCGTCGGAACGCCGACGTAGAACCCCGCCTCGTCCAGCGCCGCGATGATCTGCGACTGCTCCACCGCCTGATTGCCGCTGATTTCGATCGACCAGACAAACGTGGACAGGAACAGGATAACGCCGATAAACAGCGCCGCGCCGACGGCGATGCCCCAGCGCCTGCGGTACCGGTGCAGCAAAAAGGGCAGGCCGCATTTGCGTTCGATATGGAGGGATACGCCCGTCACGCGGCGCACCTCGCGCAGTTTTTTAAAGTCGCCCGCACGCAGGCACAGAGAAATTTTCTGGCTGCCGCGGCGGCGGATACGCCACATTTTTATCCCCCGCGTGTTCGCGAGGTTCAGAAAGCGCTCGGCAAAAAAGCCGGTGACGGAAACGACGAGATACCCGCGCAGCAGGCGCAGCAGTTTCATGAGCACCATACCGGCTACACCCCGAATCCGATGCTGTCGATTCTGCCGACGACCGTACAGGATTTGTCGGTCAGATTCTTCAGCTCAAGCTGGGCGCCCATCACCGAAACCGCATAGCGTCCGCCGTTGATTTTGATATAGTTTTCGTCGTACTCCATAATGCCGCGGCACCCCTCCATCACCATCTGGCGGTTGCCGAGCAGTTCAATCGTCGGGTCCCCCGTGAGCAGTGTCGGCGGCAGGTCGAGCAGACGCTCCAGCCTGGAATCCACCCTGTCCTGCAGGCGTTTTTCTCTGTCGTCTTGTTTTGCCATGAATGTTCCCTCCACTGGCGCGCAAAGTTTTCTCCATTTATTTTTATGCGGGCGGCGCCTGTAAAAGTACCGGGCGCGTTCAAACGCGCATGGAGAAATATTCCGGGCGCGCGCGCAATACACTTATAGTGGAGGCGGGTGCGGCCGCTGCGGCGGACGCCCTCTCACAGCTTTTCCGGAGGCGACCTATTCGATGAAACAGCTCAGGTTCCCGCTTTTTGCGGGCGTCGTCGTGCTCTATATGCTCTCCCTTCTGATCGTTCCCGCGGACTATGCCGACGCCGTCCGCCGCAGCGTTACCGGCTGCCTGGAAAACATCGTGCCCTCCCTCTTCCTGTTCATGGTCGCGACCCAGATCTGCATGGAGTACGGGATTCTCGCCCGGCTGCTGCGGCCCTTTTCCGGGGTCATGCGGCTGCTGCGCCTGCCTCCCGCGGCGTTTGAGGCGCTGGTGATCGGCAACGTCGCAGGCTTTCCCATGGGCGCGCGGGTCGCCTGCCGCCTGTACGCCGACGGACGGCTGGAACGCGGGCAGGCGGAGCGCCTGCTCGCGTTCTGCAACAACTGCGGCCCGGCGTTTCTCATCGGCGCGGTCGGCGCGGCAATCTGGGGCGACGCGGGGCTCGGCGCGGCGCTCTGGGGCGTGCAGATGTTCGCGTCCCTGCTCGTCGGCCTGATCTTCCGCGGCAGGCGCGGCGCGGCCGGGCAGGCTGCCCGGGCCGGGACCGGGCGGGCGCCGGCCGGCGCGGGCCGCAGTTTTCCCGCGGCCTTTGTCGCGGCGGTCAAAAACAGCGCCGTGTCGGTTCTGTATGTGTGCGCCTTTATCGTGTTCATGTCCTGCGCCTCGGTCATCCTGCGCTTCGGCGGATTCAGCGCGCGGCTGGGCGCGTTCGAGGGCCTGCTGCTCGGCGCGTTTGAGATTACCATGGGCATCGGCGCGCTGCCGGGGCGCGGCGCGCTCGCGTTCGCCATGGCCTGCGCGGTCGCCGGGTTCGGCGGGCTTTCGGTCCACTGCCAGACGCTGCTGTTCACGGAGGGCGCGGGGCTGCGCTCTAAAAAATATTTTCTGGGTAAAACGCTGCAGGGCGTCATCTCCTTCCCGCTCGGCTACGGCGTTTACCGGATTTTCTACGGCGACGCGGCGGCGTTTACCGGCACGGCCGTCCGCATCGAGCCCGCGCCCGTGTCGCATATCCTGCTCGTTTTGGCCGCGGCCTGCGCCGGAATCGTTTTCCTTAGGCGCATTCTTTTTCCCGAAAAATGAATGAATGCGGCGAAGCTGCGCACAATATTCTCAAATAAGAAAGATATGGAGAATATGCGCATGCTGAGCGATATATATGAGCAAAACATCGAACACTTTAAAAAAATGTTTCGCCATGACTCCACCTTTATCCTGCGCGAGTTCAAGACGGCCAGACCCAACGAGCTGAAATGCGCCGTCATGCTGTTCGACGGAATGGTGGACGGCGACATGCTCAACCGCAGCGTCATTGAGCATGTTATGCGGGCGCAGGTGCCCTCGAAAAAGAACGCGCTCGACTACCTATTCAACCACGTCGCCTCCCCCAACGAAATAGAGGCGACGACGAACGAACAGGACATCATATTCGGGCTCATGTCGGGCGACACGATTTTTATCTGCGAGGGCGACAGCCGCGCCATGGTCATCTCCTCCAAGGGCTTTGTCAAGCGGTCGCCCGAGGAGCCGCAGACCGATATCGTGACCAACGGCCCGCACGAGGGTTTTATCGAACCGATGGTACACAATATCGCCATGCTGCGCCGCAAGCTGAAAACGCACATGCTGCGCGTGGAGAGCATACAGTTCGGCACAACCGTCAAAACCTCCGCCGCCGTCTGCTTTATCGAAGGCGTGGCCAACGACCAGATTGTAGCCGAGCTCAAGCGGCGGCTCGACAAAATTAAGGACGTTGAGCTGTTCGATACCAACTACATCGTCGAACGCATCTGCGACAATCCCCTCTCCCCGTTCGGGACGATCGGAATCAGCGAACGCCCCGACACGGTCGCGGCAAAACTGCTGGAGGGCCGCGTCGGGCTGGTTCTCGACGGCTGCCCGACCGTGATCACCGTGCCGTTCCTGTTCATCGAATACTTCCAGAGCAGCGAGGACTATTCGCAGAACTATATTATAAGCTCGTTCGGCCGGATGCTGCGCATCCTGTGCTTTTTCATATCGGTCAGCGCGCCGGGACTGTACGTCGCCTTTCTGACCTTCAATCCCGAGCTGATCCCCACGAAACTGCTTGTCAGCATTGCCGCCGCCCGCTCCGGCGTGCCCTTTCCCATACTGCTGGAAACCGTGCTGCTCATGATCGCCTATGAAATACTGCGTGACGCGAGCATCCGCCTTTCCCCCTCTTTCGGGCTATCCCTGAGCATTGTCGGCGCGCTGGTGCTGGGCGATTCCGCCGTGCAGGCGAAATTTGTAAGCGCGCCGCTCGTTATCATCATTGCGCTTACCGCCATTACCGGACTTATCAACAGTAAAATCAAGTCCTCCACACTCGTTTGCCAGTTTTTGATTCTGGGCCTGTCCGCCATTCTCGGCATTTTCGGCTGGATGTTCGGCATTGTCCTGATCCTGCTGGAGATCGGCCGGACAAGCTCGTTCGGCGTCGACTACAGCATGGATTTGCTGCCCGTCAACTTCAAGCAGCTCAAGGACACGCTGATCCGCGCGCCCTGGAGCTTCCAGAACTATCATGCCCTGTTCCGCCGGCTGAACGTATCCCTGAAAAGAAAGGCTGATTTTGATGAACAAGCGGATAAGTAGAACCTGCGCGCTGCTGCTGGTTCTCGCCGTGCTCGCGCCGCTGAGCGGCTGCGCGATAGCCGACGAACTGGAGTCGCTCGGCATTGTCGCAGGCGCGGCGCTCGACTATGACGAGCAGGGCAATACCATGCTCACCGTGGAGGTCATCAACGCATCCTCCCGCGAAAGCAACTCCTCTCCGGAATCCTCCGTTTTCACCGCCGTCGGCGAATCCCTGGCCATTGCGAACGAAAAGCTGCTCACGCTCGTGGGCCGGCCGCTCTACTGGGCGCACGCCGCCCTCTTTCTCATCAGCAGGGATGTTGCGCGCGAGGGAATCGGCGAGCTGATCCAGTATATCATGCGCAACGACGAGATACGGATTGCAATCCCGATTTTCCTGGCGGACACGCCGACGGCAAAGGAGATGTTCGACGCGCAGCAGCCCGCGTACTCCATTCTCTCCTTTGGACTGCGCGACACGGTCAACGCCGCGAAGGACAACAGCATGTGCGTGGACATGCCCACCTACGATATATATGACGATATGTGCAGTCCGAGCAGGTTCGGAGTCGTTCCCGTAATCCAAATGGTAAAAGAGGGGGACGCGGCGCTTTTGCAGCCGACCGGCAGCGCCGTATTCAGCGATTTCAAGCTGGTGGGCGAACTGGACGACAAGCAGACCGTTTACTATATCATGAGTCAGGACATGCTGAAAAAAGGCGTTCTGATCGACGACGACTTCTCCTATGAAATAAAGGAGAGCAAAACGGATGTGAAAGTGGTGGAGGCGGACGGGAAAATCGAGTTCAACTACGATATACACCTGGAGCTCTCCCTCGTCCATTCACGCCGGCAGGCGAGCAAGGACGAACAGCTCGAACTCATCCACAAAGATATGTTTCAGCACTTTGAGGAACTGGCCCAGATCTACTTTGAGCAGATCGACGCCGATTTCCTGGGGCTTGCCAATATCTACCGCGTACAGGAAAACAGGCAGTATAAACAGATGGAGGATCCCCATAAAACCGTCAAGGAACACGCGGTGATTATCATACGTCCGATCATAGAAATTCTTTCCTACGGACAGGCGGAGGGGGCGCAAACATGAGCCTTGGCACCGTAATTGCAATCGTTATCGTCTCCGGACTCACACTATGGCTCGACCACGTCCAGTTGAAAACGGTTCGGCAGGGGCGCGGCCTGTACTGGTGCATGGTCGGGGCCGCGGCCGTGCTGCTCGTGCTGTCCCTGTTCCCGGAGCGAGGCGAACCACCCGCCGCCGTCAGCATTCATTTCATACACGGCATAATAGGACGCCTCACCCGTGAATAGTGAAAAGTCCGAATTCCA
>CAJLRT010000016.1 GCA_905209135.1 uncultured Eubacteriales bacterium | reverse complement strand
CCCTGCTCCGTTTTGAACTCCTCGCAGCGGGCCGTGTAGAGCAGTGTCCCTCCTCGGTGTATGGTATCGGACACAGTCCGAATGTTCATCACCATATAATCGCTGTTGACAAGGCCGTTGTAGCCGCGCATGAAGCCGATGACCTCGTAGCCTGCGTTGATGGCGGTTCTGGCAACGGCGCGCACCGCCGCGTTCATGCCCGGCGCGTCCCCGCCGCTTGTGAGTACGCCGATGCGTTTGGGTGTGTCTGCCATGGTATCCTTCCTTTCCTGTCCTGTCGTATATTTAGTTTGCCAAATTTTACTTTGACAATACAACGCATTCTTTGCCGAGCAGGCCGCGCAGCTCGCTGAGCAGCTCGTCGGTAATGCCGACGGTTTCGGTGAACCGGTAGTATTTCTTGTCCTGCTCGAAGTAGAACACAACCTGTCCCGCGCCCGGCTGCTGCCGCAGCCGGTCCTTGATCTGCCGTTCGTAGGCCGCCTTTGCGGGCGCGAGCTTGATGTAGAGCTTGCCCGTGTTCTGGCTTGCGCCCGTCAGCGGCGCGATCATGTCGCAAAGCAGCTTGGGGTCTTCCTCCTCGCGGATGGACAGCTTGCCACGCAGCACGACGGGCGTGTCCTGTACGATGAGCTTGGCGTACTTGTCCCGCACCTTGGGGAACACCAGCGTCTCGATCGAGCCGGTCGTGTCCTCAATGGAGAGAAAGGCCATGGTCGCTTCGTTTTTGGTGAGCTTGGTCGTGACCTGCGCGATCATGCCCGCAATCAGCACCGTCTGCCCGTCCTTAAACTCGGACCCGCCGTCCTCGTCCGGCATCAGCTTTGCAATCGGGGTGGCATGCACCTGCTGCACCTCTTTTTTGTAGTCCTGCATGGGGTGACCCGAAAGGTACATGCCCGCCACTTCTTTTTCGTAGGCGAGCAGCTCTTTCTGGCTGAACTCCGGCAGGTCGGGGAACAGGTCCTCATCCTTGGGCGCGAGCGTCTCCCCGAACAGGGAGAGCTGGCCGGCCAGGTTGTTCTTGCGCTCCCCCGCGAGAGTGGACATCACGCTCTCGTAGCGGTTCATGAGCCTGCGCCGGTTCACGCCGAGCGAATCGAACGCGCCGCATTTGATGAGCGATTCCACCGCGCGCTTGTTCATGTCCTTGTCCAGCATGCGGTCCACAAAATCGTAAAAGCTCTTGAACGGCCCGTTTGCGGCGCGTTCTTTCACGAGCAGCTCGATGAAGCTGCGGCCGATGTTCTTGATCGCCACCAGCCCGAACCGGATCCCGTTCGGGACGGGCGTAAACCCCGAGTCGCTCTCGTTGACGTCGGGCGGCAGCAGGGGAATGCCGAGCCGTTCGCATTCGTCCTTGTACTCGACGACCTTTGCCGTGTTGTCCAGCACGCTTGTGAACAGGGCGGCCATGTACTCGTTCTGGTAATGGCGCTTGAGGTAGCCGGTCTTGTAGGCGATATCGGCGTAGGCCGCGGCGTGGGATTTGTTGAAGGCGTACGCGGCGAACTTGGTCATCTCGTCGAAAATAATGTTGGCTGAGCGTTCGTCCACGCCGCGGCGCAGGCAGCCGTCCAGCGTGACGTTGCCGTTCTCGTCGGTCATGCCGTGCAGGAAGTATTCGCGCTCCTTTTCCATGACGGAGGGCTTTTTCTTGGCCATGGCGCGGCGAACCAGGTCGGCGCGGCCGTAGTTGTAGCCCGCCATCTTCCGGACAATCTGCATAACCTGTTCCTGGTAGACGATGCAGCCGTACGTCACGTCCAGAATATCCCGGAGCATCTCGTGGGTGTACTCCACCTTGTCCGGGTTGTTCTTGCCGTAGATGTATCGGGGGATGGAGTCCATCGGTCCCGGCCGGTAGAGGGAGATAATCGCGATGATGTCCTCAATCGTCTTGGGCTTGAGCTCCATGAGGGTGCGGCGCATGCCGGCGGATTCGAGCTGGAACACGCCGCTTGTGTTGCCCACCGAGAGCAGCTCATAGGTCTCCGGGTCGGTGTAGTTGTTGTACGATTCAAAGTCAAAGGACTTGCCCGCCTGCTCGATCATGCGCAGCGTATCGGCCAGGATAGTCAGGTTGCGCAGGCCCAGAAAGTCCATTTTCAGCAGGCCCAGTTCTTCGACCGTGTCCTTCGGGTACTGGGTGACGACCGCGTTGTCGCTTAACTGCAGGGGCAGGTATTCGCTCACCGGCTCGTCGGTAATCACGACGCCCGCGGCGTGGATGGAGGTGTGCCGGGGCATGCCCTCGAGCTTGAGAGAGGTGTCGATGAGCTGGCGTACCGCATCGTCCTCCTCGTACAGGCTCTTCAGGTCCGGGCTGATCTCCAGCGCGCGGCTGAGCGTCATGCCCAGGTCGGAGGGGATGAGCTTTGCGACGCGGTCCGCGTCCGCATAGGCGAAGCCCAGCGCCCGCGCCACGTCGCGCACGACGGCGCGCGCCTTCATCGTTCCGAACGTGACGATCTGGCAGACGTGGTCGGAGCCGTAGCGGCGCACGACGTAGTCGATGACCTCCTGCCGCCGCTCATAGCAGAAGTCGATGTCGATATCCGGCATGGTGACGCGTTCCGGGTTCAGAAACCGCTCAAACAGCAGGTTGAACCGCAGCGGGTCTATGTTGGTAATGCCCAGGCAGTACGAAACGAGCGCGCCGGCCGCGCTGCCGCGGCCCGGCCCGACCGGGATCCCCTGCGAGCGCGCATAGTTGATAAAGTCCCACACGATGAGGAAGTAGTCCACATACCCCATCTGCTTGATGGTGTTCAGTTCAAACTCCAGGCGTTCTCTGTGCCCGTCGGTGACGGGATCGTAGCGCTTTTGCAGCCCGTCGGTGCACAGCTGGGTCAGGTATTCAAAGTTTTCCATGCCGTCGGGCGCGGTGAAATTCGGCAGGCGCAGCGTGCCGAATTCAAAGTCCACGTTGCACTCCTGCGCAATTTTCACCGTATTGGCGACCGCTTCGGGCGCGTAGTCGAACAGCTCGGCCATCTGGTCGCCGCTTTTGATGTAGAACTCCTGCGTCTCAAAGGCGAGCCCCGACCCCTCCTCCACGGTGTGGTTGGTCTGGATGCACATCAGCACGTTCTGCGCCTCCGCATCCTCCTGGCGCAGGTAGTGCGCGTCGTTGGTGCAGACCAGCGGAATCCCGTGCTTGCGGCTGATCTCCAGGATGCCGCGGTTTACCTTTTTCTGCTCCTCCATCCCGTGGTCCTGGATCTCCAGGTAAAAGTTTTCCGCGCCGAATATCTCGCGGTATTTCAGCGCGAGCTTCTCCGCGCCCGCCATGTCGTTCTGCATGATGGCGCGCGGGATCTCGCCGGCAAGGCAGGCCGACAGGCAGATGATTCCCTCGCTGTGCCGGCGCAGCAGCTCCTCGTCCACGCGCGGCTTGATATAGAAGCCCTCGGTGTAGGAGTATGTGACGAGCTTGGACAGGTTCTGGTAGCCGGTGTTGTTTTTTGCAAGCAGAAGCAGGTGCGCGTAGTCATAGTCTGCCCGGCGCTGTTTTTCAAAGCGGCTTCCGGGCGCGGTATATACCTCGCAGCCGATCACGGGCTTGATCCCGGCCGCATTGCAGGCCTTGTAGAAGTCGATCACGCCGTACATGACGCCGTGGTCGGTGATTGCAATGGCTTTCTGCCCGAGCGAAGACGCAAGCTGCACCAGTTCCTTGATCTTGCAGGCGCCGTCGAGCAGGCTGTATTCAGTATGTACATGCAGGTGTACAAAATCAGTCATGCGATTGGTCCTTGTCCTTTCCTTTGCGTTGTCCGTGCCTGTCCTGCTGTGCGAACTCCCGTATGCGCGCAAACCGTCTCTGCGCCGTGCTCTTGCCGATGGGCGGCTCGCACAGCCCGCCCAGCTCGGTGAGGGACAGCTCGGGGTGCTGCATGCGCAGCAGGGCCAGCCGGCGCAGTTGTGGCGGCAGGGCGGAGAGCCGTCCCTGCCTGTCCAGCTCCGTCACGGTCTGAAGCTGCAGGGCCGCGGCCGCGGCCTGCTTGCCGGCGTTTGCAACGTCGCAGTTGTTCTGCCGGTTGACGTTGTTGCGGATCTCCTTTTCTATTTTCACGTCCATGAGCTTAAAGACTGAACGCGTCGCGCCCATCATGCCCAGAAGATCCTCGATCGCGCCGCTCTCGCGGTAGTATACGACGTAGCCGCCGCCGCGCCGCCCGGTCTTGGGCGGGTAGCCGAGTTCGGCCAGAATCAGCCCCATATCCCGCGCGAGGTGGTAGCGCTTGCAGTCGAATTCCAGCCCGTACCCCTTGCCGGGATCGGGCACGGTCCCGCAGCCGAGGAACATGCCGCGCAGGAATGCGGTTTTGCAGCAGTCCCTGGCCGTGAGGTGCCCGTTGACGCGCAGGGCGGGCGCGCGCGGGTCGAGCTGGTAGGCGGCGTATATCTCCTGCACCGCGTCCGGGTCGCAGACGCGCAGGGTGTGGATGTGCCCGTCCCCCTTTTCCGCGCTCCGGCACTGCGGCCGGACCCCGAAACAGTCCTGCAGGGCCGTCTCGGCATAGGCGCGCACCGCGTCGCTTTCCGTGCGCAGCGTCAGCGCTCCGGGCTCCAGCCGGCCCGCCGTGAGCAGCAGCGCGTAGAGCTGGACGCGGCGGCAGCACGGCCCGCTGGTCACCTGCGCGATTTCCCCTTTCACCGCCTGGCCGAAACTGGTCATTTCTCCGCTTCCTCCCGGATGTCCCGGTGCCGCAGCACGACGTTTTTGCCGTCCTCTCGCAGCCGGTCGGCAAGCCAGCGCGCGGCGACGACCGAGCGGTGCCGGCCGCCCGTGCAGCCGATGCCGAGCACCAGCGTGCCGCGTCCCTCGCGGGCGAAGCGGGGCAGTTTGGACCGAACCAGGTCCAGAATCCGGCCCAGGTAGTCCATCGTCCCGTCCGCGCCGAGCACAAAGCGCTCGATGCGCCCGTCAAGCCCGGTCAGGTCCCGCAGTTCGTCGACATAGTAGGGGTTTTTCAGGCAGCGCATGTCGAACACCATGTCCGCCTCGGGCGGCAGCCCGCCCCGGTAGCCGAAGGATACGATCTGTATTTCAAGCTCGCGCTCCCTGCCCAGCAGGTAAGCGATCAGGATGTTCCACAACTGGGCCGTCGTCGTCGTGGACGTGTCGATGATAAAGTCGGCGATGGAGAACATCGGCTCGAGCAGCCGTCTTTCATATTTTATCAGGTCCTCGATCGGCCCGTCCACCTTGCCCGCAAGCGGGTGCTTGCGCCGCGTCTCCTGGAACCGCTTGATGAGCACGGAGGTCGACGCGTCGACGAGGATGACGCGGCAGTGTACGTCGGGGCTGAACGCGGCGATGGCGTCGCGCAGCGACTGGAAGTTCTGCACGGTGCGCACGTCCGCGCCGATGGCGACCTTGTCCATCCCGCCCTCCTGGCCGCGGCAGAGCTCGGCGAATTTGGGGATGAGGTCGGGGGGTATGTTGTCCACGCAGTAATAGCCGATATCCTCCAGCAGGTCGAGCGTCTTGCTCTTGCCCGCGCCGGATATGCCGGTAACAATGATCAGTTCCACTTAGGCTTCTCCTATGACCCGGATTTCCGATTCCAGCTCCACGCCGAACTTGCGCAGGACGGTTTCGCGTATGGTTTCAATCAGGCGGATCACGTCGCCGCAGGTCGCATTGCCGGTGTTGACGATAAACCCGGCGTGCTTGTCGCTGACGCGCGCGCCGCCGATCTGGTAGCCCTTCAGGCCGCTGTCCTCCACGAGCCTGCCGGCGAAGAATCCGGGCGGACGCTTGAATACGCTGCCGGCGCTGGGCATGTCGAGCGGCTGCTTTTCAGCGCGCAGGCGCGTGTATTCGTTCATCTTGGCGGTGATTTCGGCGCTGTTGCCCTCGGTGAGGGTGAGCACGGTTTTTACAATGACGAAATCGGTGTCGCGGAACACGCTTTTGCGGTAGCCGAACTGGTGCTCGTCACCCTTCATGGTTTTGAGCCTGCCCTCGTTGTCCACATACTCCGTCTCGGTGACGACGTTGTCCATGTTCCGGTTGTACGCGCCCGCGTTCATGTACACCGCGCCGCCGACGGTGCCGGGGATGCCGTAGGCAAATTCAAGCCCGGCGAGCGAGTAGTTGCGGGCGAGGTTGGCCGCCTTGGCGATGGGCGCGCCGGCCCATGCCTCAATCGTGTTCGTGCCGGAAACGGAAACGCGGCGCAGGCGGTCGGTCATGATGACAAGGCCGCGCACGCCCTTGTCGCTTACGAGTATGTTCGAGCCGTTGCCGATCACGGTCAGCGGCGTCTCCGTGGTTTTGCAGATACGGGTCAGGTCGCAGATTTCGCGCCTGCGCGTGGGGTAGGCGACAATGTCGGCCACGCCGCCGATCTGGAAGGTGGTGTGGCGCTGCATGGGCTCGTTTACAAGGTAGAAAATGCCGTTGTAGGCGAGGTAGTCGATAACGAATCTGAGGTCGAGCATCAGGTGTTCCTCCGTGATGTTTATTGATTGGCCTGCCTGGTTTCAAGGTAGCCGAGAAAAGCTTCGAGCGAGGTGTTGAGAATCTGTTTTTCCGGTATGCCCGCGGCCTCGGCGCACAGGACCGCATCCGCCACGTCGCCGACGCTCGTGCAGAAGTGCGCGTCGGACGAGAGCACGACCGGCACCTCATATTTTTTGCACAGCCGCGCGATTTCATAGCAGTTCTTGTCGCTGCCGGCGCGCACATGGAACGAGTGGCTGTTGATCTCGACGATCTTGCCGTATTCCCGGAACGCCTTGATCCCGGCCTCATAGTCGAAGGCGTACCTGTCCGTGCCGCAGTGGGCGATCACGTCCACATGCGGGTTTTTCGCCACGTTGAGCCAGGTCCTTGTGTGCGTCTGCGGGTCGGCCGGCTGGTAGACGGGGAAGTGGATGCCGGCCAGCACTACCTGGATGCTTTTGCGGACGCGGTCGGCGGGCAGGTCGAGGTTTCCGTCTGCGTCGAGCACGTTGGATTCAATGCCCGGCACCAGCCGGACCCCGTCCACAAACTCGGGCAGGTTGTACAGCGCGTTGAAGTGCCACAGGTGCGGCGCGTCGGGCAGGGCGGGGCCGTGGTTTGTCATGCACAGGCCTTTCAGCCCGATTTTTTTGGCGTAGGCGGCGTTTTCCCAGAGCGTGCTGTAGGCGTGGGTGCTCGCCGAAGTGTGCGTGTGCGTGTCGATTTCTATGCGTATCATGAGTTCTCCTTAAAATTGCTGAGCAGCCTCTTGTTCAGTTCAATCGCGGCGTCGTAGCCGAGCATGCGCTGGCGCTGGTTCATGGCCGCGACTTCGATGACGACGGCCAGGTTCCGTCCCGGCCGCACCGGCACGGTGAGCATGGGCACTTTCAGGCCCAGGATTTCCGTCTCCTGGTGTTCGAGTCCGAACCGGTCGTACTGCTTGTTTTCCACCCAGTTTTCGAGCTGGATGACAAGGTCGATTTTTTCCACTTCCTTGATCGCGCCCATGCCGAACAGGTTCTGCACGTTGACCACGCCGATGCCGCGCAGCTCGATGAAGTGGCGGATGATGGCGGGCGCGCTGCCGAGCAGGGTGATGCTGGACACGCGCTTGATCTCGACGGCGTCGTCGGCGATGAGCCTGTGCCCGCGCTTAATCAGCTCAATGGCGGTTTCGCTCTTGCCGATGCCGCTGTCGCCGCGCAGCAGAATGCCCTGGCCGTAGACCTCGACCAGGCCGCCGTGGATGGTGATCCGCGGCGCAAGCTCCTTGTTGAGGTAGGCGTTGAGGGTGGAAGTGACATAGGAGGTCGCGTCCTGGCTGCGCACGAGCGACACGCCGTATTCCTTGGCAAGCTCCAGCATCTCCGGGAAAATCTCCATGCCGCGGGTGACGATCACAAGCGGGATGCGCCGTTTGAAAACGCCGCGCACCGCCTCCCTGCGCGCGTCGGGGTCCAGCGTGGCAAGGTAGGCCATCTCGACCCGGCCGAACAGTTGTATGCGCCGGTTGTCGAAATAGGCGAAAAAGCCGGTAAGCTGCAGACTGGGCCGGTTGAGGTCGGTGCTGGAGACCGGCAGGTCGAACCCGCCCCGCGGGATGTAGATGTGCTCCATGGGGATCGCGCGCAGTATTTTTTTCACGGGTATGGTGAATTTCTTGTCCAATCGGCAGGCTCCTTTCGGGGCGGACGGGTCGTGTCCGGTACCGGGCGCGGACCGCCCGGCGATTGCCGCCAGTGTATTTATCTTATTATACTATAAAACAGTCCGGTATACAAATATTTTCCCTCATAAAGAATTAAAAATAAAAAAGGTTGTATTCTGCGGTAAAGAGTGCTAACATGGAGGAAATATATATCAAAGAAGGTAATTCAGAAAGCGGGCAAGGTCGTTCAGGTCGTGCTGCAGCCGGACGAGCTGGATATTATGCTGGATAAGCTGGACCCGGAGGGCATGCTGTATGTCATCGCGTGCGAATCGGACGCCGAGGCGCGCGCTCTGATGGGGCGTTTCGGCGGCTGAACGCGGAATTATCCCCGCGTAAAAGCAAAAAACTCTGTGATTTGCGAGAAAAATTTTGTTTTTCCTGTTGCTTTTTTGTTTTCGATATGGTATGATTCTAGCATGAGTGCATACCAGAATAGCTGTCGGGCCTTCAGCTTTCAATATTCACAGGGTTTGAGGCCGTAGGAGGTGTAGTGATGGCGAAGTGTGATATTTGCGGAAAAAGCGTGGCGTTTGGCATTAAGGTGTCCCATTCGCACAGGCGCTCGAATAGAGTATATCGCCCGAACATCCAGCGCGTAAAAGCGATTGTGAACGGTTCTCCCAAGCATGTATATGCTTGCACGCGGTGCCTGCGTTCCGGTAAAGTCGAGCGCGCCGTTTAAGCATCATAGATAGGATGCCCACGGGGTACGCCCCGCATCCCGCCGGAGACGGACGTCTCCCCATATGGTCCGCAGCCGTTCTGCGGCGCGGTCCATTCCCTTCAGGGACCCGGCCGACCGAAAGGTCAGGTCTTGTTATATCATCACCCTGATATAAGCGAGGCTCATCGCAAGATGAGCCTCGCTTATATTTTGCGCTTGTTTGTGCGTTTTGCAGCGCCGCCCGCCGAGGGGCGCGCCTTTGCGCCTGTCCGGGGGGACGGCTGCGCGCAGGGCCGGAACAGACCGCGCCCGTCCGGGGGGACATCCGCGCGCAGGGCCGGAACAGGCCGCGCCTGTCCGAGGGGACGGCTGCGCGCAGGGCCGGAACAGGCCGCGCCCGTCTGAGGTGGCAGCCGGGCGCGGGGCCGGAAAAGCCGTGCCTGTCCGAGGGGGGGCTCGCGCCCCCCGGCGGACGGCGCTGCGGGGAAAGGTCAGCGGGCCGGATACGGTTCCCGCCGGTCCGTTATGCTCACAAGGTAATCGACGCTCACGTCGTAATAGCGCGCCAGCGCGGTCAGCGTGTCCACGTCCAGCGGCCGCGCGCCGGATTCATACGCGGCGTATACGCGCAGGCTCATGCGGAGCGTTTCCGCCATCTGCGCAGGCTCCAGGCCGTGTTCCAGCCGGAGCTGCTTGATTCTCGGAAAGACCATGCGTCCGCCTCCGTTTCGTCAGGCTTTGGGAAACTCGCTTTTTATATCGCTCACGCCGCTGATGTAATCCATGCTTACGTTGTAGAATCTGGCAAGGGTAATCAGGCTGTCAATCGGAATGCGGATTCCACCGACTTCGTAGTCAGAGTACGTCTTTTGTGCAATAAACAGTAAAGAAGCGATTTTAGTTTGGCTTAAATCGTTGTCTTCCCGCAAAGCGCGAATACGCTCATTGTAGGTCATGTTTTCCCCTCTTTTCCTCCCGCAACGGAAACCCCAACAAAAGAAAAGTTAGGTGTTTTTGGATATAAGTATGTTAGAGTAATATCACCTGTGTTATAATATTACATAGATAATCAGTGAAACTAATCATGTACCGTGCAATGTTCACCGTCTAGTGGAATAACACCTATTCGTGATAATAAAGTAATTACTATAAGTAAAAGAACTTATAGTAATACGTTTTCATAATTCTATTATATCTGATAAAAAATTTTTGTGTTGATTTTATAGTTATAAACTCTAAATCAAAAAATGAGGTAAATGAAAGGTAGGGGAAGTTGTATGGAATGTTACAAACGTATTCGCGAATTGCGTGAGGAAAATCATTTGACGCAGAAAACAGTATCGGAGCTTTTGCCTGTCGCGGAAAAAACATATGCGCATTATGAATGCGGAAGAATAAGTATCCCGGTGGAAAGCCTTATTATTTTGGCAAAGCACTACAATGTAAGCATGAATTATATTACCGGCGTCAGCGATGAGCGCAGACCCTTTCCCAAAGCATAAAAAATCCGGGCCTGTCCCCGGAAAACTACCGTTGCAACCAGGCCTTAAAAATAAAGCGGAGGACGGCCATGGGCCGTCCTCCGCCTTTTCAATCGCGCAGAACATAAAACAGGGAACGCGCGGCCCGAAACGGGCGGCTGCGCGTTTTCTTAACGCAGCGCTTCGCTGACGGCGACCGCGCAGGCGACCGTCATGCCGACCATCGGGTTGTTGCCCGCGCCAATCAGGCCCATCATCTCCACATGCGCGGGAACGGAGGAGGAGCCGGCGAACTGCGCGTCGCCGTGCATGCGGCCCATGGAGTCGGTCAGGCCGTAAGAGGCCGGGCCCGCGGCCATGTTGTCCGGGTGCAGGGTGCGTCCCGTGCCGCCGCCCGAGGCGACGGAGAAGTAGCTGAACCCCTTCTCGTGGGAAACTTTCTTGTAGGTGCCGGCCACCAGGTGCTGGAACCGCGTGGGGTTTGTCGAATTGCCGGTGATGGAAACGTCCACCTTTTCCAGCTCCATGATGGCGACCCCTTCGAGCACGTCGTTCGCGCCGTAAACGCGCACTTTGGCGCGTTCGCCGTCGGAAAACGCGGTTTCCTTTACAACTGCCAGCGCGCCGGTTTTAAAGTCGTATTCGGTCTGCACATAGGTAAAACCGTTGATTCTGGATATAATATAAGCGGCGTCCTTGCCCAGGCCGTTGAGGATGACGCGCAGGGGCTTTTTGCGGGCGCGGTTGGCCGTGCGTGCAAGCCCGATGGCGCCCTCCGCCGCGGCGAAAGACTCATGGCCGGCGAGGAAGCAGAAGCATTCGGTTTTTTCGTCGAGCAGCATGGCGGCGAGGTTGCCGTGGCCCAGGCCGACCTTGCGGCTGTCCGCCACAGAGCCGGGGATGCAGAACGCCTGCAGGCCCACCCCGATCTTCTGCGCCGCCTCGGACGGGCTCTTGCTTCCCGACCGGAGCGCGATCGCCGCGCCGAGCGTGTAGGCCCAGACGGCGTTCTCGAACGCGATGGGCTGAATGCCGCGCACAATGGAGGCGACGTCCACGCCGTGCTCCAGGCAGTAGTCGCGCGTCTGCTCTATGCTTTCAAATCCGTATTGGGGCAGTTCGGCGTTGATTTTGTCAATCCGCCTTTCATATCCTTCAAACAGTGCCATTTCACATACCCCCTCATTCGTTTCTCGGGTCGATATGGCGCACGGCTTCGCCGTATCTGCCATAGGTCCCTATGTTCTTTTCGTAGGCCTCGGCGGGCGAAGCGCCCTTGCGGATCTGCTCCATCATTTTTCCGAGGTGGACGAACTTGTAGCCGATAATCTCGTCGTTTTCATCCAGGCCCACGCTGAGCACATAGCCCTCCGCCATCTCCAGGTAGCGCGCGCCCTTGGCGCGGGTGCCGAACATGGTGCCCACCTGCGAACGCAGGCCCTTGCCCAGGTCTTCCAGCGACGCGCCGACCGGCAGTCCGTTTTCCGAAAATGCGGTCTGCG
>CAJLRT010000015.1 GCA_905209135.1 uncultured Eubacteriales bacterium | reverse complement strand
GAACAGGACGGCGCGGTCCAGCGCGCCCGTTTCACGGAAGCTCTCGGTGAAGAAGTTGGCCTCCTCAAAGGTAATGCCCATCGCCGCGAACACAACGGCGAACGGCTCGTTCGTGCCGCGCACCTTCGCCTGCCGGGCGATCTGCGCCGCGAGGTTGGCATGGGGCAGGCCGGACCCGGAAAAGATGGGCAGCTTCTGGCCCCGGACCAGGGTGTTCAGGCCGTCGATCGCGGATATACCCGTCTGGATGAACTCCTGCGGATAGTTGCGCGCGGCGGGATTGATGGGCAGGCCGTTGATGTCCATGCGCTTTTCAGGCAGGATCTCGGGGCCGTTGTCTATGGGGCGGCCCAGGCCGTCGAATACGCGGCCGAGCATATCGGCCGATACGCCGAGCTCCATGCTGCGGCCGAGGAACCGGACGCGGCTGTTGGAGAGGTTGATGCCGGTGGAGGACTCGAAAAGCTGCACAAGCGCGTTTCCGCCGTCGATCTCCAGCACTTTGCAGCGGCGGCGCTCGCCGTTGGCAAGCTCAATCTCGCCCAGCTCGTCGTAGAACACGTCCTCCACGTCGCGGACCAGCATCAGCGGCCCGGCGACCTCTTCTATTGTGCGGTATTCCTTAGGCATCAGAATGCCTCCCTTCTGGTCAGGTCCTCCAGCTCGTTTATGAGCTGCCGCTCAATCGACTGGATCTCGTCCCGGAGCTGCTCGAGCGGGAGCTCCTTGAGCCTGCCGATCCGTTCGCGCACCGGCAGCGCCGCGACTTTCTCAATGTCCGCGCCCTTCTGCAGCGCGGCGGCGGACTCGTCGTAGTATTTGAGCACCATCTTCATCATCAGGTACTGTTTCTCCAGCGGGGAGTAGGTGTCCTCCTCATGGAAGCTGTTCTGCTGCAGGAAGTCCTCCCGCACTGAGCGGGCGGCCTCAATCTTCAGCCGGTCCGGCGCGCTGAGCGCGTCCATGCCGACCAGCTGCACGATCTCCTCAAGTTCGCGCTCGTCCTGCAGCAGGTTCATGAGCCGGCCGCGCTGGGCGCTCCAGCCCTCGAACTGGCTGTCGAACCAGGCGGACATATTGTCAAGGTAAAGCGAATAGCTGTTGAGCCAGTTGATGGCGGGGAAGTGGCGGCGGTAGGCCAGGTTGGAGTCGAGCCCCCAGAACACCTTTACAATGCGCAGCGTCGCCTGCGCGACAGGCTCGGAAATATCGCCGCCCGGCGGCGACACGGCCCCGATGACGCTCAGCGAGCCCTCGCGGCCCTCCGAGCCGAGGGTGATGACGCGGCCCGCGCGTTCATAGAACTGCGCCAGGCGGCTGCTCAGGTAGGCGGGGTAGCCCTCGTCGCCCGGCATTTCTTCAAGCCGGCCCGACATCTCGCGCAGCGCCTCGGCCCAGCGGGAAGTCGAGTCGGCCATCAGCGCCACCGAGTAGCCCATATCGCGGAAGTACTCGGCCACGGTGATGCCGGTGTATATGGACGCCTCGCGGGCGGCAACCGGCATGTCGGAGGTGTTTGCAATAAGCACGGTGCGCTCCATGAGGGAGTGTCCTGTTTTGGGGTCTTTCAGTTCGGGGAATTCGTTGAGCACGTCGGTCATTTCATTGCCGCGCTCGCCGCAGCCGATGTATACGACGATGTCCGCCGTGGCCCACTTGGCAAGCTGGTGCTGCACCACTGTCTTGCCGCTGCCGAACGGCCCCGGCACGGCGGCCGTGCCGCCCTTGGCGATGGGGAACATCACGTCGATCACGCGCTGTCCGGTCACGAGCGGGATGTCCGGCGTCAGCTTCTGGCGGTAGGGGCGTCCTTTGCGGACCGGCCACTTCTGCATGAGCGTCACGTCGCGGGGCCCGTCCTGCGTGCGGACGACGGCGACGGTCTGGGTGATGGTATAGTCGCCCTCCGCAATGCTTTCAACCGTGCCCTCAATGCCGGCGGGGACCATGATCCGGTGCGTGATAATCTTACTCTCCAGCACCGTGCCGATGATGTCGCCGGGTACGACGGCGTCGCCCGCCTTCACGGTGGGCACGAAATGCCAGACCGCTTCGCGGCTGAGCGAAGCGACCTCAACGCCGCGGTGCAGGTTGTTGCCGCTGACGGCGCGGATGGTTTCCAGCGGGCGCTGGATTCCGTCGAAAATGCTGCCGATCAGGCCGGGGCCGAGCTCCACGCTCAGCGGCGCGCCGGTCGATTCGACGGGCTCGCCGGGGCCGAGGCCCGAGGTCTCCTCGTAGACCTGCACCGACGCTTCATCGCCGTGCATTTCAATAATTTCGCCGATCAGCCGCTGGGAGCTTACGCGGACGACGTCGAACATGTTCGCGTCGCGCATGCCCTCCGCAATGACCAGCGGGCCGGCCACTTTTTTAATGGTGCCAGTGCTCATATATCCTCACCTGTTCCTTCCATTATCGCTTGGCGCGGGCCGGATTGCCCGTATTGCCGCGTCCGGACGGACCGGCTTTTGCTAACCGCTGAATATGATGTCGCTCCCGACCGCTTTTTCCACCGAGCTTTTCACATTCTGTATGCCCATGCCGGTATTGCCGGACACGCCTGGGATCAGGATCACGGCGGGCAGGGGCCTGAAGCGGAGCTTTTCTATCTCGTCGGCAAGGTCGGCGGCGAGTTTTTCCGTAATATATGCGACAGCGTACTCGCCCTCTACAATCCTGCGGAACAGCGCGCGCCCGGTCTGCTCGTCGTCCGCAGGGTATACGTCCAGCCCCAGGGCGGCAAAGCCGTAGATGCTGTCCCGGTCGCCGATCACTGCAATCTTATACATACATATCCCTCAATCTCTCGCGGATGACGCCGTCGTCGATCCCGCTGCGCTTTCCGCACAGGATGATCCGCACCGTCTTGATCTCGTTTTCCCGTGCGAGCAGGTAGGCCGCGATCGGCTCGATGCCGAAATAGTTGCTCTTCTGCGGCCGGATCAGCTCCATGAGCTTGTTGTCGCAGTAGCGTTCAAAGGCGGAGGGCGATTCGCGCAGCGCGTCCACAGCGCCGCTGTAGCGCGTGCTCCTGATGCACTCGCATATCTCGTCCATCCCGCGCGCGGCGGCCTCGGCAAGCCGGCCGGCGTTTACATACTCGCAGGGCGCGAGCGCCTTGTCGAGAAAGGCGCGCAGGCCGCCCATGCGGCAGGCGCGCACCGCCATTTTAATATCGGCCACAGCCGTGGTGTGCTGCGCGTACATCTCAAACAGCGGATAGCCGCTCTCTTTTCCCATGCGGCACAGCTCCACAAGCCCTGCGCGGTCGATCACGGCGTCGCACATCTGGCCGTCGCCGGTCTCGCGCAGGATGGTCAGCGCCTCCCTGGCCGCGTCGCGCATGCCTGCGGGCAGGCGCGTATAGTCGCCGTTTGCCAGCGCGCGCCGGATGAGATCCACCGGCACGGTGCAGTCGTCCATAAAGATATGCGCGCCGTCGTCCGGAAATACGGCCTGTTTTACAGCCGCTTTCAGGTTGTGATAGTCGTTGAGGCAGATGAATACGTCGAACACGCGCAGGTCTTTCACGAGCTCGCGCAGCAGCGACCAGAGCTGCCGCTTCTGCGCTTCGAGCAGGTCCTCGACAGTGCCGCCCTCGCTGGTCCAGCCGCGCTCGGCGAGATACCGCAGCGCGGCGTCCAGATCCCGGCAGGCGAGCAGCTGCTCCATGTCCGCGTCGCGCAGGAGCTGGAGCTCACGGTACCGGATCCGGGTGACCGCATAGATATATTGTTCCTGTTTAGCCATAAAACGCCTCTCCCTCTATCCGAACAGCAGTGCGCGCACCTCGTCCTGCAGCCGGTCTTTCTGGGCGTCGAACAGCGCTTCGAAGGAGCAGTTTTCTTCGATATCGCCGTAGATGAGTACGAACCCGCCGTCAATGTCGCGTGGGGCTTCGTCCAGCGTCAGCGACGCGCCCGGCTTGCCGGCAAGCGCCTGCGCGACCTGCGCGTCGAAACCGGCCGGGAGCCGGTCCAGGTCCCGCCGGTTGAACGCGAGCCTGCCCGCCTGGGCGTATGCGTACCGGCCGAGCATCTCGCAGATAGTCCGGAAATACGCGTCGTCGTCCATCGCGTAAAAGCTCTCTTTCGCCTTCTCAAGCGTCTGCGCAATCAGCTGCTGGCGCGCCTGCAGCAGGCTGCGGCGCTTGATGAGGTCGGCGCCGGAGCGCGCGCCCTCCAGAATCTGGGCGGCGTCCGCCTCGGCCTGGGCCACAATCAGCTTTTCCCGCTGCTTTGCGTCCGCCTGCGCATCGTCGCGGATCTTGTCCGCGCGCGCCTGCGCGTCGGCGAGCGTACGCCGGGCCGCCTCTTCCGATTCGGCTATGATTTGATTGACGATATTCTCAAGTCCTGTCATGTCAGCACTCCTAATCTGTATACCCATCGCGCCGGCCGTTAAGGCTTGCACGCCCGGCCGCATGAACAGTCCGCATTAAAGGCTTCCCACGCCCGTGATTGCCAGAATGGAGATCAGCAGGGCCAGGATGGCGTAAGTCTCGACCATGACGGGGAAGATGATGGCCTTGCCGGCCTGGTCGGGGCGCTTGGTTACCATGGAGATACTCGCGACCGAGGTCTTGCCCTGGGCAATGGCGGAGAACAGGCCGGCGATGGCCATGGGCATGCAGGCCGCGAAATACATCAGGCCCTTGTAGACGGAGATGTTCGGGTCGCCGCCGAGCACGCCGACCTGCGAGAGGGTGATAAACGCGATCAGCAGGCCGTAAATACCCTGCGTGCCGGGCAGCAACTGCAGGATGAGCACCTTGCCGAACATGGAAGGCTCTTCCGCAACCGAACCGGAAGCGGCCTGGCCCGCGATACCGACGCCGATGGCGGAACCCGCGCCCGCCAGCGCGGCGGCAAGGGCTGCGCCGAGAATTGCAAAAAACAGTCCGAGATTATCCATTGTTGGAATCCTCCTTAATACTATAGTACTTCGAATTTATTTGGAAGGGGGAGAACTTGCGCCCGCCGCCCTCATAGAACTTTCCGAAAAACTCCACGTACTGGAGCCGGTTGGTGTGCACATACGCGCCGAGCACGTTGATGCCGAAGTTGAGCGTGTGCCCGAGCAGGAAGATGACGATGAACATGATCACGCCGACCACGTCGTTGCCGCGCATGCTCGCCATCTGGTTGACGACCGAGCCGACGACGCTCGTGGCAAGCCCCAGCGCCATCAGCCTGGAATAGGAGAGCACGTCGCCAAGCCAGCTTGTAATCCCGTACAGGCCGTACAGGCCCTTGAGGAAGCGCTTGATCCCCCGCGACTCGCGGCCCGATGTCGCGATGATGCCCACGGCGCACACGGCGGCGACCACGGTGCTCGCCGTGACGACGGCGGGCGGGATGTGAAACTCCATCTGCGCAATGCCCTGAAACAGCGCCGAATCGAGCAGAATGAGCACAAGCCCCGTGACGAGCCCGAACCAGAACACAACGTCGTAGACCGCGTCCTTATACCGCTTCTGGCGGATAAGCTGATAGAACTGAAGGGCCAGGCCGGCGTAGAGGTGGATCAGGCCGAGCAGCATGCAGAACACGAGCATCTGCATCAGCGCGTCCATGGTGCTGAACCACAGCACCGGCGTTTTCCAGGAGGTGTTGAAGAAAGTTCCGGACACGACCTCCAGGAAATCCCCGAAAAAGCCGCCGAACATCAGCCCCCAGAATATGGTGGAAAACCCGCAGTACAGGAACAGCAGCACCGAATTGTGCATGCCCGGCGACATGTTCTTGAACCGGATCAGGGCAAACGCGCACACACATACCATGATAATGCCGTAAGCCGCGTCCGAAAACATAAGCCCGAACAGGATATAGTAGAAAAACGCGGTGATGGAGCAGGGGTCGATCTCGCCCCGTTTCGGCAGGCCGAACGACTCGACCACGCCCTCCACCGGCGCGCCGAACTTGCCGTTGTGCAGCAGGACGGGCCGGTCCTCGTCCGGGTCCGGCTCGGTCAGCTCGACGTGCGCGCCGTACTTTTCGGACAGCTCCCGCTCAATGCCGGCGGCGGCACGGCCGGGGATAAAGCCGGTGACAAAAAAGGTGTGCTTTGTCTGGCTGAGCCTGCCGAGCACTTCGTATTTTTCGCGGCGCATGTTGAAGTAGTCTACGGCGAACTTCAGGTCCTCCCGCCGCGGCACATACTCCATAAGCTCCGCCTTTGCGGCTTGCATCTCGTCCTCGCAGGCGCGAATCTCATCCTGCATCTGTTCCGCGCGCTCCTTCGGAGGCAGGCCGGACGACACCGGCGGATAGGAGAACCCCAGCCCGCGCAGCGCGCTTTCAACGGCCTTTTCCGCGCCGCGGCGGCACAGCACGAACACGAGGGTCTGGTTGAGCGCGCGGCCGGCGATCTCGATATGTACGGGCGGAAGCTGGGGGTCCTGCCCGGCCAGCAGCTCATACAGCTGCGAAAGCTCCGCCTCCATGGGAAAATATCCTACAAACGCCTTTGCGCCGCGGGTGCCGTCATAGTTGAGCGGCGCGTCGAGCTCCAGCCAGGGCGCAAGCGCCTGGATCTGGCCCCGCAGCTTTACAATCTCGCCCTGTTTCTCGGCAATCACCCGCTGCAGCTGCACAATGCGCAGCGCCACGTCGGTTACGGCGTGACTCACCTCATAGAAGGCGTTGTACGTCGCCACCGATTCGACTGTCTTCCCCTCCAGAGAGGAGAGCATGGACTTTTTCTCAGGCGCATATTCCTGCAGCACGCGCAGCGCTTCCGCCGCGGATGCCGCATTTTTCGCAAAAACCGCCATGGTCTGCGACGTATCGGTTCGGGTAAAGAGCGCATCCGGCTCGATCCGTTCGTCAATTTCAACAATTCCGCGCCTCTGCAGCAGTTCCAAAATCCGCTTGCGGTCCTTTTTCAGCGCGCAGATCTGAATCCGCTGCATCTGCATAATGGCCATACGGCGTCCCTCCTTTCTCCTGCGGTCGGTATGTCCGTATCAGGCGAACAGCAGGCGCTTGACTGCGTCGATCGCTTCGGCCCCGCGCGCGTCCGCGCGCTCCCTGAGCGCATCCGCCAGCCGCCCGGCCTCGGCTTCGGCCCCGCGCTGTATCTCCTCCGCCTGCTCCCTGGCCCGGCTCAGGATCTGCTGCGCTTTCTCGCCGGCCTGGCGCTCTGCTTCACGCTTGTGCGCCTGCGCCGCCTGCAGGGCTTCCTGCACGAGCTGTTCGGCGTTTTGCTCGCCTTCCCGCTCGATCGCATCCGCCTTTTGCTCGGCCTCTTTCACCGCCAAAATCGCTTCCTGCGCCATTTGATCACCCCTGCTTTTCCTTTATAATTTTAGTGCCTGTAAAATGCTATACTTCAAATTATACGTCAATCATTTTTGAGTGTCAATAAAGAATACGCGAATTAAGCGGCATAAAATCAGGTTTTTATAATTCCATGCGCTTCTTCCTATTTAATATATACCCGGCCGCAAAAACATACCCGGCCGCCGCAAAAAAAGGAGGGAAACTCCCTGCGGCTTTCCCGCAAAACGCCGCATGCCCGACGCCGTACGCGGCGCCGGGCATGTCAATATGCACAAACAGATCAGAACAGCGGGAACAGGTACACGGTCACCGCGAACCCGGCCATCACGGCGCCGAGCAGCATCATCGTCACCGCGTAGGCCTTTCGCTTTTCACGCATGGCGTCCACTCCGTTCCAGAACAGAACCGCCGCCAGCAGGCAGATCGCCGCTGCAAACCCGATACCGCGCGGAATGATCTCCGCCACGCCCAGCACCGCGAGCAAAATCGCGGCAAGGTCCATGGCAAATTGAATCGTTCGTTTTCGTCCCATACGCGCCTCCTCGTTTTCATTGTTTTATTGTTATCAGTATACCGGCAAACGGCGCGCTTGTCAACGCCAAACTGGGCGGCGCGGCCCTTTCCCGCCGGCAGAAACAGCTTCCGGGCAATCCCCCTTTTCCCCGGCGAGGGCCGCCGCGCCTGCGCCCGGCCCTGCGCTCCCCCCCGGTGTTTTGTCCCCCCGACGCGTCTGCCCGCCGGCACGGAGCCGCGCCGCCCGCCGGACGCTTTCAAACAGCGGGCCGCGCCGCCAAGTACCCCTTGCATTTTTCCTGTATATATAGTATTATATTTAATTGAATCATCATAAACAGATCGGAAAGGTGGAATGGAAGATGCCTGTGCCCAAGCGGGTTGCGGCCATCAACGACTTGTCCGGCTTCGGCCGCTGTTCGCTGACCGCCGCCATCCCGGTCATCTCCGCCATGGGCGTGCAGGTCTGCCCGCTGCCGACGGCAGTGCTCTGCGCGCACACGGGCTATCCCACCTTCACCTTCGCCGACTTTACCGGGCACATGCGCGAGTACGCCGCGGGCTGGGACAGGCTGGGCGTGCGCTTCGACGCGGTCTACTCCGGTTTCCTGGGCAGCGCAGAGCAGATCGACATTGTGCTCGACTTCTGCCGCGCCCACCCCGGCGCGCTGCGCATTGTCGACCCCGTCATGGGCGACGACGGCGCAATCTACAAGACGTATACGTCCGATATGTGCGCGCGCATGCGGACGCTGTGCGAGGCGGCGGACTGCATTACGCCCAACCTGACCGAAGCGTGCATTCTGCTCGGCGCGCCGTATACGCAAGCCGCAGACGAGCGCGTTATGCGCGAATATGCGCGCGCCCTGTCCGCGCTCGGCCCGCGCTATGTCGCCATCACGGGCATACGCCAGGGTGACAGCATCGTCAACGCAGGACTAGCGGACGGCGAATTCTTTATCGACCGCCACCCGCGCCTGCCCGCCTACTGCAGCGGCACGGGCGATATATTCGCCTCCGTCGTCACCGGCGCGCTGCTCTCCGGCCGCGGCTTTGCCGACGCTGTGCGCACCGCGGGCGGTTTTGTGTCCGATGCGATCCGCTATACGGCGGCGCTCGGCGAAACATTTGAAAACGGCGTCATATTCGAACCAATACTAGGAGGACTGGCAACATGCGAAAAAACCTGAAAAACCTTACCCTTGCCGCCCTGTTCGGGGCGCTCGTCTACGTCGCGACACTGCTGATCAAAATCCCCGTTCCCGTCTATTCCGGGTATGTCCATATCGGCGACGCGCTGCTCTACACCGCCGCGCTGTTCCTGCCGCCGCCGTATGCGATGGCCGCGGGCGCGCTCGGCGCGTCGCTGGCCGATCTGACCCTCGGCTATACTGTATACGCCCCCTTCACCTTCGTCATCAAGGCGCTTATGGCCCTGCCGTTCTACCTGTTTGCGCGCACGTCCCGCAAGGCGCTCAAAAACGGGCTGATGAGCCTTGTCTCCGGCGTGCTGTGCATCGGCCTGTACTATGTGAGCGACCTGATCCTCTACGGCGTCGGCGGCGCGGTCCCCAACATCCTGGGCAACGTCGTGCAGGCCGGCGCGTCCTCGGTCGTGTTCGCCGTGCTGCTGACGGTATTCAGCGCCCCGGCCGTCAAAAACCAGCTCAAACCGAATCTTTAATCAACTATCTGTAAAGGAGCGTTTTCCATGGATAACAGTCAGAAAACAATGGAGGCCATCGTCGCGCTGTGCAAGGGCCGCGGCTTCATCTACGCCGGCTCGGAGATCTACGGGGGCCTTGCGAATACGTGGGACTACGGCCCGCTCGGCGTGGAGCTCAAAAACAACGTAAAGCGCGCCTGGTGGAAAAAGTTCGTTCAGGAGTCCGACTACAACGTCGGCCTTGACTCCGCCATCCTCATGAACCCGCAGACCTGGGTCGCTTCGGGCCACGTGGTCAATTTCAACGACCCGCTCATCGACTGCCGCGGCTGCAAAATGCGCCACCGCGCCGACAAGCTGATCGAGGACTACAACGCCAAAAACGGGATCGACATGGTCGTCGAAGCCCTGACCAACGAGCAGATGAGCGAATACATCCGCGAGCACAGCATCCCCTGCCCCGGCTGCGGCAGAAGCGATTTTACGGACATTCGCAAATTCAATATGATGTTCAAGACGTTCCAGGGCGTGACGGAGGACTCGGCCAGCGAAGTGTATCTGCGCCCTGAAACGGCGCAGGGCATCTTCGTCAACTTCAAGAATATCCAGCGCACCACCCGCCGCAAAGTCCCCTTCGGCGTCGCGCAGGTCGGCAAGAGCTTCCGCAACGAGATCACGCCCGGAAACTTCACCTTCCGCACCCGCGAGTTTGAGCAGATGGAGCTGGAGTTCTTCTGCAAACCCGGCACCGACCTCGACTGGTTTGCATACTGGCGCGCCTTCTGCCGCGACTGGCTGACCGGCCTGAACATGCGCGAGGAGAACCTGCGCCTGCGCGACCACGAGCCGGAAGAGCTGTCCCACTACTCCAAGGCGACCACGGATTTCGAGTTTTTGTTCCCCTTCGGCTGGGGCGAGCTGTGGGGCGTCGCCGACCGCACCGACTTCGACCTGAGCGCGCATCAGAAAGAATCGGGCGAGAGCATGGAATACTTTGACCAGGAGTCGGGCGAGAAATACGTCCCCTATGTCGTCGAGCCGTCGCTCGGCGCCGACCGCGTCACCCTCGCCTTCCTCGTGGACGCATACGACGAAGAGGTCGTCGACCCGGAGAAAAACGACGTGCGCACCGTACTGCGCCTGCATCCGGCCCTCGCGCCCTTTAAGTGCGCCGTGCTCCCCCTGTCGAAAAAGCTGGGCGAGCAGGCGGGCGAAGTGCGCAGGCGCCTGGCCCGGTCCTTTATGGTGGACTATGACGACGCCGGCTCCATCGGCAAGCGCTACCGCCGCCAGGACGAGATCGGCACCCCCCTGTGCGTCACGTACGACTTCGATTCCGAGGCGGACGGCTGCGTCACCGTGCGCGACCGGGACAGCATGGCCCAGGTCCGCATCCCCATCGACGAACTGGAAGCCTATATCGCCGAGCGCATCTCCTACTGATCCGCTCGGGCAGGGAGGAAGCCCATGGAAACACAGAACCGGGCCCGCAAATCGGTCGAGATCTTTACCGACGGCGCCTGCCGCGGCAATCCCGGCCCGGGCGGCTGGGCGGCCATACTGCGCTGGGGCGGCTTTGAAAAGGAGCTGTCGGGCGGCGAGGCGGAGACGACGAACAACCGCATGGAGCTGACCGCCGCCATCGAAGGCCTGTCCGCGCTCAAGGAGCCCTGCATCGTCCACCTCTATTCCGATTCCAAATACCTCACCGACGCCGTCAACCAGGGCTGGCTGGACAAGTGGCGGGCCAGGGCATGGCGGCGGCAGGGCAATGAACCGGTCAAAAACGAGGACCTGTGGAAGCGCCTGTGCGCGGCCATGGAGCCGCACTGCACCGCCTTTGTCTGGGTGCGCGGCCACGACGGCCACCCGGAAAACGAGCGGTGCGACGCGCTCGCCACCGCCTGCGCCGACGCATACGACACCCGGCTCAGGCCCGGTGAAAAATAAAATTCATAGAATCCGCCACGCATGGAAAGAATAATGGACAAAACCATAGAAGCGGAAGGAACGACCATGAAGAGAACCGTATATGTAGACAACGCGGCCACCACCCGCGTGGACCCGCGCGTTGTGGAAAAAATGCTCCCCTTTTTCACCGAATATTACGCCAACCCCAACTCCGTGCACAGCCCCGGCCAGCAGGTGCGCGCCCTGACAGAGCAGGCGCGCGCGCAGATTGCGGCCTGTATCGGCGCGCGCGCGGACGAGATCTACTTCACCGCCGGCGGCACCGAGAGCGATAACTGGGTCATCAAGGAGCTGGCGCAGCGCGCCCTGCAAAAGGGCAAAAAGCCGCGCATCATCACCTCGGCCTTTGAGCACCACGCCGTGCTGCACGCCATTGAAAACAGCGGCGCGGCAGTCACGCTGCTGCCCGTCTACGAGGACGGGCTGGTCCGCCCGGCCGATCTGGAAGCCGCCATCGGCGAGGATACCGTACTCGTCACCATCATGTTCGCAAACAACGAGGTCGGCACCATCCAGCCCATCTCCGAGCTGGCCGCCGTCGCCGCCCGCCACTGCGTCCCCTTCCACACCGACGCCGTCCAGGCCGTCGGCCATATCCCCATCGACGTGCACGCGCTCGACATCGGGCTCATGTCCTTTTCCGCGCACAAGTTCAAGGGTCCCAAGGGCGTGGGCGCGCTGTACGTCAAAAAGGGGCTGGCCCTGCCGAGCTTCATCCACGGCGGCGCGCAGGAGCGCAACCGCCGCGCCGGCACGGAAAATACGCCCGGCATTATCGGCAT
>CAJLRT010000014.1 GCA_905209135.1 uncultured Eubacteriales bacterium | reverse complement strand
AAAGCCGTAGTCGATGTCGGCGCGCAGGGTCTGCAGGGGGATGGTGCCCTCGTGATAGTGCTCGGTCCGCGCGATCTCGGCGCCGCCCAGGCGGCCGGAGACCTGCGTTTTGATGCCCTTGGCACCGCGCTGCATGGTGCGGGAGATGGCCTGCTTCATGGCGCGGCGGAAAGACGTTCTGCGCTCGAGCTGCGCCGCGATGCTCTCTGCGACGAGCTGTGCGTTCAGGTCGGGCTGCTTGATTTCTACGATATTGAGCGCCACCGGCTTGCCGATGAGCTTCTCTACGTTCAGGCGCAGCTTCTCGATTTCCGCGCCGCCCTTGCCGATGACCATGCCGGGCTTGGCGCAGTGGATGAAGATGCGGATTTTAGACGGATCTCTTTCGATGCGGATATTGGGGACGCCGGCGGCGAACAGGGTCTCCTTGAGGTAGTCCCTGATCTTCTTGTCTTCCACAAGGATATCGCCGAACAGGTGATCCTTGGCGAACCACTTGGAGTCCCAGTCCTTAATCACGCCCACCCGGAGACCGTGGGGATTCACTTTCTGGCCCATACTCTACCTCCTCATTCCTTTTCCTTGAGCACCATCGTGATGTGGGAAGTCCGCTTGGCGATGCGGTAGGCGCTGCCGCGGGCTCTCGGCTGGATCCGTTTCAGGATGGCGCCGGGGCCGACGTGGGCGGACGCCACATAGAGCGAATCCCTGTTCATCTGATGGTTGTTCTCGGCGTTGGCGGCGGCCGAGTCGAGCAGCTTGATGAGCACGGGGCTCGCCGCCTTCGGGGTCGCCTTCAGAATCGCGCGCGCCTCGCTGATCGGCTTGTTGCGGATCAGGTCGAGGACGACGGACACTTTCATCGGGGAGATACGGACAAATTTAACAACAGCTTTTGCTTCCATAACGTATTTCCTCCTTCGCGCTTACCTTGCACCAGTTTTTTTCGAACCGGCATGGCCGCGGAAGGTTCTGGTGGGCGCAAACTCGCCGAGCTTGTGTCCGACCATGTCCTCCGTCACATAGACCGGGACGTGTTTCTTGCCGTCGTGGACCGCAAAGGTGTGACCGACAAAATCCGGGAAGATTGTGGACGCTCTCGACCATGTTTTGAGCACACGCTTTTCACCGGCAGTGTTCATTTCCTGCACTCTTTTGAGCAGTTTGGGCTCTACGAACGGGCCCTTCTTTACGCTTCTACCCATGTATCTTCAGCCTCCTTACTTTCCACCGCGTCTCTTCACGATAAACTGGTTGGATTTTGCCTTCTTGGACCGCGTCTTGTAGCCCAGGGTCGGCTTGCCCCAGGGGGTGACAGGGCCGGGACGGCCGATGGGGGATTTGCCTTCGCCGCCGCCGTGCGGGTGGTCGTTGGGGTTCATGACCGAGCCGCGGACGGTCGGGCGGATGCCCATGTGGCGCTTGCGGCCGGCCTTGCCGATAACGACGTTTTCGTGGTCCAGGTTACCGATCTGGCCGATGGTGGCCTTGCACTCGAGGCGGATGAGCCGGACTTCGCCGGACGGCATGCGGATCTGCGCCATGCCGTTTTCCTTGGCCATCAGCTGTGCGGCGCCGCCGGCGCTGCGGACGAGCTGGGCGCCCTTGCCGGGGTACATCTCGATGTTGTGGATGATGGTGCCGACGGGGATGTTCTGGATCGGCAGGCAGTTGCCGGGCTTGATATCGGCCGAGGCGCTGCTGATCACGGACATGCCGACCGTGAGGCCGAGCGGGGCGATGATATAGGCCTTCTCGCCGTCCTCATACTGGAGCAGGGCGATGTTGGCGGTGCGGTTGGGGTCGTACTCGATGGCCGTAACGGTCGCCGCAACGTCCATCTTGCCGCGCTTGAAGTCGATGATCCTGTACTTGCGCTTTGCCCCGCCGCCCTGATGGCGGACGGTGATTCTGCCGTTGTTGTTGCGGCCTGCGCTCTTTTTCAGCACGGTGGTCAGGGACTTTTCGGGCTTCTTCTTGGTGATCTCCTCGAAGGTGAGCACGGACATCTGACGTCTGCCCGGCGATGTCGGTTTATACTTTTTGATAGGCATACCTTTCAGACTCCTTTCCGTTACTGCATGCTGTCAAAGAACTCGATGGTCTTTGAAGCGGGTGTGAGGGTTACGATGGCCTTTTTGCGTTTCGCGGTCTTGCCCTCGTGCACGCCCACGCGCTTGTTCTTGCAGGGAACCGTAATGGTCCGGACCTTGGCCACCTTTACTTTGAAAATTTCCTCGACCGCCTTGGCGATCTCGATCTTGTTGGCGTCCGTCGCCACGTCAAAGGTGTATTTCTTGTCCTGGATGCCGTACATGCTCCGCTCGGAGATGACGGGCTTGAGGATGATATCGTACGCCGATTTCATTATACATACACCTCCTGTATTTTCTGCACCGCGGCTTCGGTCAGGATGAACTTGCCGCTGTCCAGGATATCGTATGTGTTGAGCGCGCCGACGACGGTGGTCTTGGCGCCTTCGATGTTGCGCGTGCTCAGAACGACCTTTTTGTCCACTTCCGGGGTCACGATCAGCGGCTTTTTGCAGGCGCCGAGCGCTTCGAGCATGGCCGCGACGGTCTTGGTCTTGATCTCGTCGATGTCAATGGACTTGACAACCACGAGCTCGCCGGCCTTCAGCTTGGCGGAAAGGGCGGACTTGATGGCCAGGCGTCTGGTCTTCTTGTTGAGCCTGTATCCGTAGTCGCGGGGCTTGGGAGCGAACGCTACGCCGCCGCCGGCCCACTGGGGCGCGCGGATGGAGCCCTGGCGGGCGCGGCCCGTGCCCTTCTGGCGCCACGGCTTGCGGCCGCCGCCGCGGACTTCGGCGCGGGTCAGGGCCGACTGCGTGCCCTGGCGCTGGTTGGCGAGATAGTTGACGACAGCCGCGTGCATGACGGGCTCGTTTATCTCAACGGCGAAGATGCTGTCGCTAAGCTCGATGGAGCCGGCGACTTCGCCTTTCATATCGTATACATCTACCTTCGGCATCTTTTCTCCTCCTTCCCTCGTTACCGAGCATTGGGCTTCTTGACGGAGCTGCGGATGAGCACGAACCCGCCCTTGGGGCCGGGAACGGCGCCCTTGACGGCGAGGATGTTGTCCTCCGCCACAACCCGTACTACGCCCAGGTTCTGCACGGTGACCTGCTCATGTCCCATGTGTCCGGCCATCTTCTTGCCCTTGAACACCTTGGACGGGTCGCTCGCGGAACCCATGGAACCCTGGCCCCTGTGGTACTTGGAGCCGTGGGTCATCGGGCCGCGGTGGAAGCCGTGGCGCTTGATGGCGCCCGCGTAGCCCTTGCCCTTGGAGACGCCCGTGATGTCCACGAACTCCCCGGCGGCGAACTGGTCTACGGTGAGCACGTCGCCCACGTTCAGCTCGGCGGCGTTGTCGAGGTGGAACTCGCGCAGCACCCGCTTGTAGGGGGCCTGCGCCTTATCGAACTGGCCCTTTTCGGGCTTGTTTAGCTTTTTCGCAGAAACATCGTCAAACCCGAGTTTGACGGTGTCGTAGCCGTCGGTCTCGACGGTCTTTTTCTGAATGACGACGCAAGGCCCCGCTTCAATCAGGGTTACCGGCAGGCAGTTTCCGGCTTCGTCGAACACCTGTGTCATCCCCAGCTTTTTGCCTATGATGCCTTTTTCCATAGTTATCCTCCATTCTGAAAGGTTATTGGTTGGCGCTCCGCCAACGTGACCCCGGCGCGAATATCCGGTCTCTCACTGTTTTACAGCTTGATATCGATCTCTACGCCAGCCGGGAGTTCCAGATTCGTCAAAGCCTCCATCGCTTTCGCGGACGGCTTGATGATATCGATCAGGCGCTTGTGGGTGCGCATCTCGAACTGCTCGCGGGAATCCTTGTACTTGTGCACCGCGCGCAGGATGGTCACGACCTCCTTCTTTGTGGGAAGGGGGATCGGTCCCGAGACGGCGGCGCCGCTGCGCTTCGCGGTCGCGATAATCTTCTCGCACGCCTGGTCGACCAGGTTGTGGTCATAGGCTTTCAGCCGAATCCTTACTTTTTCCTTTACTGCCATGTGCTCGCCTCCTTAAATTTTTGGAAGAATTTGGTTTGGCGGCATACAAAAACTTTACACTGTGCCTTGCGTTGCACAATCGCCCATAAGAAAACCGGATCCACCGTCGGGGAAACAGTTTCCGGCTCTGAGCAAAAGAGGTGCGCAGAATACGCACAATAATGCCGGTTTTTGTATCATTCGCCCGGTTTATAAATCGGACCTACTCCGCGGTAATTCCCTGCATACGCAGCCACCTACCGCATCATCGCATAGAAAGTCGCTTTGATACTATATCAGATAAAGCGCAGGATTGCAAGCTTTTTTTTCATTTTTGCGCAATTTTTTGCGCCCCGCTTCATATTTGCCCAAAATGTACCAATAATACCGGGTACAGGCCGTTTTTTCAGGCCGGCGGCTGCTTTTTGCCGGCGGAAAAGCGCGACGACCGGCGCGGGCGCCCCGCAGGCGGAGCGGAGCGGCCAGCCGTTTCACCCGCCGGCCGGACAAAATGCGGGAGGGCGTATAGCGCGGGCTTTTTTCGGGCCGGGGCTGTTCGGCCGCAGCCGGACATATCGCCGCCGGGCGGGCCGGGGCTGTTCGGCTGCAGCCGCCCGCCCCGGTTCGCGGCGCGGACTCCCCGCCGGACGCCGCGCCCCTTTGCCGCAAGCCGGCATCCCGGCCCGCGCATGACGCGCCGCGCCCTTCCGCGCGCCGCCTGCCCCTCCCGCTTCCGGCCCGCGCGCCGGCCGGAAACGCTATTTATATATGTATATACCGCCCGAAAGCGCCCGATGTGGGGACATCCTGGCGAAACGGGGCGCAAAAACCGGTTTATTGGGGCGCGAGTTCTTGAAAACGCCGCCGGATTGTGCTATGATGGAAAACAATACAAATTCCTGAAGGGGTTCAAAGCATGGACAACCGCAAGCTCGTAGAGCTGCTGTACGGCGGCGACTACAAGACCATCCCGCAAATTGAACAGGCATATCCGCCCCGCGTTCTGCCCGAGGGGGCCAAGGTGACCCGGTTCGCGCCCAGCCCCACCGGCTTCGTGCACTTCGGCAGCCTGCTGCCCACCCGTGTGAGCGAACGGCTGGCGCACCAGAGCGGCGGCGTGTTCTACCTGCGCATTGAGGACACGGACAGCAAGCGCAGGGTAGAGGGCGCGGAGGAGGACCTGATCCGCACCTACTCCTATTTCCAGATCCAGTTCGACGAGGGCACGGACGCCGGCGAATACGGGCCGTATCACCAGAGCGAGCGGGCCGATATATACCGCGCCTACGCCGTGAAGCTGCTGCTGGAGGGCAGGGCCTATCCCTGCTTCGCCACGGCGGAGCAGCTCGACGGGATCCGCGCGCAGCAGGAGGCCGCGGGGGAAGACCCCGGCTACTACGGCAGATGGGCCGTCTGGCGCGACGCGGACTACGCGCAGGTCGAGGCCCAGGTCAAAGCGGGCGCGCCCTTTGTCATCCGCTTCCGCTCGGAGGGCGACCCGGCCCGCAAATTCAAGTTTACCGACCTTGTCAAAGGCGCGCTGGAGCTGCCGGAGAACCACATGGACCACGTCCTGCTCAAGAGCGACGGGATCCCGACCTACCACTTCGCCCACGCGGTGGACGACACCCTCATGGGCACGACGCACGTGGTGCGGGGCGAGGAGTGGCTGCCCAGCCTCCCCTTCCACCTGGAGCTGTTCCGGGCGCTCGGGTTCAAGGCGCCCAAATACCTGCACATCGCCCAGCTTCTGACCCGCGAGGCGGACGGCTCCAAGCGCAAGCTCTCCAAGCGCGACGGTTCGGCGAGCGTGTCCATGTACCGGGAAAAGGGCTACGCGCCCGCCTGCATCACCGAGTATGTCATGACCCTGCTCAACTCCAACTACGAGGAGTGGCGCGCCGCCAACCCCGAAAAACCGTTTACCGACTTTCCCTTTTCCATCAAGAAGATGAGCGCCTCCGGCGCGCTGTTTGATCCGGACAAGCTCTATGACGTCTGCAAGAACACCGTCAGCCGCATGACGGCGGCGGAGGTGTACGACGGCCTTGCCGGCTGGGCCCGCGAGTACGACGCGGACCTGTACGCCTGCCTCGCGGCCGACCGCGGCTATGCGGAGCGGATTCTGAACATCGGCCGCGGCGGGAAAAAGCCGCGCAAGGACATCGGGATCTGGAGCGAGGCGAAGGCGTACATGGGCTTTTTCTACGACGCGCTCTTCACGCCCGACTACACCGGATTACAGGCCTATGACCGGGCGGATACGCGCGCCGCGCTCGAGCGCTACGCCGGTATGTACGACGAGGGCGACGACCAGCAGCAGTGGTTTGACCGCGTCCGCGCGCTCGCGCAGGAGCTGGGCTATGCGCCCGACGTAAAGCTCTACCGGCAGAACCCGGACGGGTACCGGGGCCATGTCGGCGATATCAGCGGCATGCTGCGCATTGCCGTGACCGGGCGGGAAAGCTCGCCCGACCTGTTTGAAGTCATGCGCATCCTGGGCCGCGGCGCGGTGCTCGGCAGGCTCCGGCGCGCGCTGGACGCGCTCGCACAGCGCTGAGCGCGCAATACACGAAACGCGCCCGGAAACAAGGCCGGCGGGCGCGCCTGAAACCGCTTCCGGCGGCGGACAAGGTGGTTTTAGTATGGAAGAGTATTCAAATTTCATTCACGATATCATAGACGAGGACATCGCCGCAGGGCTGGCGGAAAAGATCCACACCCGTTTCCCGCCGGAGCCCAACGGCTACCTGCACATCGGCAGCGCCAAGGCCATATGGATCAACTGGTCGACGGCCAAGAAGTACGGCGGCCTGTTCAACCTGCGCTTTGACGACACAAACCCCGTGCGCGAGGACGACGAGTACGTGCGCTCCATCATCGAGGACATCCGCTGGCTCGGCGCGGAGCCGGACGGCGGGATATACTACGGCTCGGACTACTTTGACAAGTGCTATGAATTTGCCGTACAGCTCATCCGCAGCGGGGATGCGTATGTCTGCGACCTTACGCCCGAGCAGCTCCGCGAGTACCGCGGCACGCTGACCGAGCCGGGCCGGCCCAGCCCGTGGCGTGAGCGCAGCGTCGAAGAGAACCTGCGCCTGTTTACGGAAATGCGCGAGGGCAAATACGCGGAGGGCACGCACACGCTGCGCGCCAAAATAGACATGGCCAGCCCCAACATGAACATGCGCGACCCGGTCATATACCGCATCGTGTTCGCGCACCACCACCGCCAGGGCGACAAGTGGTGTATCTATCCCATGTACGACTTCGCCCACCCCATCCAGGACGCGCTGGAGGGGATTACGCATTCGCTGTGTTCGTTTGAGTTTGAGAACCACCGCCCCCTGTACGAGTGGGTGATCGACCATATCGGCTTTGCGCACAAGCCCAAGCAGCGGGAATTTGCGCGCCTGAACATGACCTATACCGTCATGAGCAAGCGCTATCTGCGCGAGCTTGTCGAGGGCGGGTATGTCAGCGGCTGGGACGATCCGCGCATGCCGACCCTGTCCGGCCTGCGCCGGCGCGGCTTTGAGCCCGCGGCGATTATGGACTTCCTGCAGCGCGCGGGCGTCGCCAAGGCAAACTCCCTGGTCGACTACGAGCTGCTGGAATACTGCGTGCGCAGCCGGCTGGGCGGTACGGCCACCCGCCGCATCGCCGTGCTCAACCCGCTCAAGCTCACCATCACCAACTACCCGGACGGCAAGGTGGAATACTTCACCCTGCCCAACAACCCGGAGGACCCTGCGGCCGGAACGCGCGAAGTCGCCTTCACCAATACGCTGTATGTGGAGCGGGACGACTTCATGGAGAACCCGCCCGGAAAATTTTTCCGGCTCAAGCCCGGCGGCGAGGTGCGGCTCATGGGCGCCTATCTTGTGACCTGCAACGAGGTCGTCAAGGACGAGGCCGGGAACGTGACCGAGCTGCGCTGTACCTGCGACCTGGAAACCCGCAACAACATGCCGGCCGACGGACGCAAGGTTCGCGGCACCATTCACTGGCTGAGCGCGGCCCACGCGCTGGACGGCAAGGTCCGGGCGTACGACAAGCTGTTCACCATCCCGAATATAAACGACATCCCGGAGGACGAGAACTATCTCGACTACCTCAACCCCGATTCCCTGATCGAATATACCGGCTGCAAGCTGGAACCCGCCCTTGCCGAAGCCTCCCTTTCGGACCGGTTCCAGTTCGTGCGCAGCGGCTACTACTGCCGCGACCTGCGCGAACCCGAGGTGTTCCACCGGATCGTAACGCTCAAGGATAGCTGGTCCAAAAACATGAAATAGGCCCGCCGCGCGGCGCCTGAAAAAAACGCCGCAGGCGGCACAACCGCCTGCGGCGCAGTATATGGACCGGACCCCCGGCGTCCCCGAATCTTTCCGCCGGGGCGCGGCGCAAAGCCGCTGTTTTGGGTAGACGCGCCATTCCGGCAAGGCCCCGGACGGCGGCGAACAGGCTTCGGCTCCGGGCAGCGCTCCCGGCCGGCGGCCGGTCTCGCGCGCAGGGCGCGGCTGCAAAGCCGCGCCGCAGCCAACGGCTCCGGCCGGTTCTGCCTTTTCCGTCGGAAACGCGCCATTGCGCGGGCATGTGCGCGTACGCAGGGCCGCGGCGCGGGCGCGGGCTATTTTTTCCGGTTCATCTGCTTGTTTTTCACTTTCCTGTACTTCCTGCGCCTGCGGTTGTAGTACACCACATAGAAAACGTACAGCGCCACGATCAGCAGGCAGACGACGGCGATGGCCTTGATGACCGGCGAGCTGAAAAAGCCGGTGACCTGGCTGGAGTAATAGAGCAGCTCGTCGAGCGGCGCGTCCTGCCCCGCAACGACCGGCACCTCGCCCAGCGTCTCGCCCTCAAAGGTGATGGTGAGCGTGCCCACAACGTCGCCCAGGGCGACGGGCGCGCGCAGGCTCTCCGGTATATTGGGCGTGAAAACCAGCGATTCGGGCGGGTATTCGGCCGGCATGAGCCGGGTGAAATCCTCCGCCGCCAGCAGCACGACCGTGTCCGTCTTCTTGCACATCTCCACCGGGATCTCGGCGCAGGGGTCGTCTTTCTTCAGAACCGTCGTCACCCGGAAGTTCTCCAGCGCCCAGTCGAGCAGGGCCGTCGCGTCCGCATAGGAACCGACCCTGTCCTCCTCGAGCAGCGGCGCGCCGAACAGCACGCATATATACTCCATCCCGCCGCTGCTCGCAACGGTCGCGAGCGAATAGCCGCCCTGTTCGCTGTAATCGTTCTTTACGCCGTTGCAGCGGCTGTCGTACGAGCTGCTCTGGCTGTGTATGAGCGAGTTTGTGGAGTACATGTCCCGCGCGCCGGTCATGTCCGTGGCGGCGGCGCGGTGGTAGGTCGCGTCCGAAATCTCCATGAGCGTCTCGTTTTTGGCAAACTGCGCGATGATCTTCACAGCGTCGCGCGCCGTGGTATAGCCCTTCCCGTCATACACGCCGTGCGCGTTGGTAAACAGGGTGTCCGACGCGCCGAGGCCTGCGGCATAGTCGTTCATCTTTTTCACAAACGCGTCGATGTCGCCGCTGACGGCCGCGGCCAGGATGTTGGCGGCTTCGTCCGCGCTCTGCACGAACACGGCGTAGAGCAGGTCCTCCACCGTTATGGTTTCGCCCACCCTGTACTGCATGGCGCTCAGCGCGGCAATCCCCGTCTTGTAGGACTCCGGCACAGCCGCCGTATCGGTCAGCTCCAGATTCTCCGCCGCGATCATAGCCGTCACCACCTTGGCGAGAAAGGCGACGGGCACGCGCTCGTCCGCCTGCTTCTCAAACAGCATGGTGTCCGTGCCGGTATGGTAGAGCGCCGCTGCCTGCGCCGAAACCTGCGGCTGGTCGGCCGCAAGGGCGGGCAGGGGTACAAGCAGCAGGGCGATTATGGAAACAAGGCATATCGCGCGCCGAAACACAGTCACATTCATCCTCCTGAAACGGGGTGTCACAATGAAAAAGCTTACAAAATTTGAACAGTTCGCAACGCTGCTGGCCGCCGCCTGCTGCGTCGCCGCCATCGTCCTGTCCATGGGCGCGGGCCTGCCGGACAGCGCGGTATATACGAGCGGCAGGCCGGAAGGCGGCGAAGTCCGGACGGGCAGCTACCCGCCCGAAAGCGGGGCGGACAGTCAATCGGAGCCGGCTGCCGCGGGCGGCAAAATCAATATCAACACGGCGACCTGCGCGGAAATGACGGACTCCGGGCACATCGACCCCGAGACCGCGCGGCGGATTGTGGCCTACCGCAGCATTGCCGGCCCGTTCGGCTCCATTGACGAACTGCGCGGCGTAGACGGAATCAGCGGCGAGACGTTCAGCCGCATCGCGCCCTATATTACAGCCGGAAACTGAGCGCTCTGTCCGCGCGCCGCGGGGCCGTATGGGGCGGACGGGTGCATATATGCAATATCATACCACATTATTCCCGCACTGACAATATGTAAACCTGATTTCACGCGGGCTTTTTCGCAATACACAGCGCCGGCGGCCGGTATATACCGGCCGCCGGCGTTTTTCTGCTATTCGTCCTCCTGCGCGACTTCATGCAGCACGACCAGTTCGTCGTCGGCCTGCATCACATAGTCGAGCGGGACGGGGATATGGATTTTCCCGCCGCTGTTGACGGCGAGCACCGTCATGTTGTGCTTTCGGCGTATGTCCGCCTCGCGTATCGTCTTTCCCACCCATTCGGGCCGGGGGTACATCTCCGAAATGGCGTTGAAGTACTCCTTTTTCTCAAAAATCCGGCCCAGGTTCGACTGCACCAGGCCCCGCGCCACTTTTGCGCCCATCTCGTATTCGGGCAGGATGACGACGTCCGCGCCCACGCCCTCCAGAATCTTCTTCTGGCGCAGGCCGCGCGCCTTGGCGACCACTGTCGGCGCGCCCTGTTCCTTTGCCATCATGGTGGTGAGAATCGAGGCCTCGAAGTCCTCGCCCATGGCGAGGATCACCACGTCGAAATTGCCGAGCCCGAGCTGCTGGAGCGCCATTTCATCGTTCAGGTCCACCTGGATGACATGGGTGGCGTAGGGCGTCGCCTCATGCAGGCGGGCGGGGTCCTTGTCGCAGGCGAGCACGTCCACGTCGTATTCCGACAGGGTCTTGACCACGCTCACGCCGAACCGGCCGAGCCCCAGCACCGCAAAATTCTTGTTTGTCAGTTCTCTCATGTTCCAGCCTCCCTCTTATCCAATCAGAACCCGTTCCTCCGGGTATGTAAACGCGTCCGCCGCGCCGCGCTGACGGCGCGCCAGCGCGAGCACGAGCGTCACCGGGCCGATGCGTCCCAAAAACATACAGGCCGCAATGATGAGCTTGCCGGCGGCGGACAGGTGCGGCGTAACGCCCGTGGTAACGCCGACGGTGCCCATCGCCGAGCAGGTCTCGAACAAAAGGTCTATAAACGTGTGCGGGCCGGCGCTGCCGCCCTCGGTGAAATAGAGGGCCAGCGTCGCCGCAAACACGACGGCAAGCACGCTGCATACAACGGTCAGCGCCTTCTGCAAAAGGTCGAGCGGCAGGCGCCGCCCGTACGCCTCCATGCCGTTTTTGCCGCGGAAAGCCGAAAGCATCGCGATAATCAGCACGCCGAAGGTGGCGGTTTTGACGCCGCCGGCCGTGCCGGCGGACGAGCCGCCGATGAGCATCAGGACACAGGAGAGCACCTGTGAAAAATCGCACAGGCCGCTTTGGGATATGGTGTTGAACCCGGCCGTGCGCAGCGTGACCGACTGGAAGAGCGCGGCCTGTATTTTTTCGAAAAAGCCGAGCGGGCCGAGCGTCTCCGGATTATTCCACTCCAGGAGCAGAAACAGGACAAAGCCGGAAAGGATCAGGCTCGCCGTGACCGCCAGCGTAATTTTGGTGTGCAGCGAAAGGCGGTTCACCCGCCGCCGCAGCGCGTGCCCCGCGCGGTTGCGGACAAGCCCGTACAGCTCCCTGCAGACGGGGAAGCCGATGCCGCCCACGACAATCAGTCCCATAACGGTGAAATTGATCAGCGGATTCCCGACAAACGGGGTCAGGCTCTCACGGCCTATGTTGTCGAACCCGGCGTTGCAGAAAGCGGAAACGGAGTGGAAAAAGCCCTGCCAGAGCGCTTCCCACAGCCGCATATCCGTGGATACGAGAAACGCGGCGGTCAGCAGGATCATGCCCGCGAACTCCGCGACGAACGTGATGAGCAGTACGCGGCGGACGAGCCGGACCATCCCGCCCGGGCCCTCCTGGTTGAACGAGGCCTGGATCACAAGCCGGTCCTTCAGGGTGATTCTGCGGTGGAGCGCGAGCATGCCGACGGTAATCACCGTCATGTACCCCAGCCCGCCGAACTGGATCAGGATCAGAATCACAATCTTGCCGAACACGGTCCAGCTCTCCATGGTGTTGAGCACAACCAGGCCCGTCACACAGT
>CAJLRT010000013.1 GCA_905209135.1 uncultured Eubacteriales bacterium | reverse complement strand
CGACCTCGCCCTTGTCCGCCGCCAGCAGACGCTGGAGGACGGCGACGTGGGCGTGATGGTTTACCGCGACGGCGAGGGCACCCTCAAGCGCTTTCACCGGCGTGCCGACGGCGTCGCGCTCGAGCCGTTCAACCAGGCGTATGAAACGCTCGTCATCACCGGCGCGGAGCTGGACCAGCTCTATATTATCGGCCGGGTCGTTGAAACCAAAACCCGCTGGTAGGCCGGAAAGGACGTACACCCCATGGACCTTATGCAGAAACTCACCATCCTGGCCGACAGCGCGAAATACGACGCGGCCTGCACCTCGTCCGGCGCGGACCGGCCGAGCGCCGGCGGCGGGATCGGCAATACCATGGCGGCGGGCTGCTGCCACACCTTCTCGGCCGACGGCCGGTGCGTTTCCCTGCTCAAAGTGCTGATGACGAACCACTGCGTATACGACTGCAAATACTGCGTCAACCGCCGCAGCAACGACGTGCCGCGCGCCGCCTTTACGCCCGACGAGCTCGCAGAGCTGACCATCCAGTTCTACCGGCGCAATTACATCGAGGGCCTGTTCCTCTCCAGCGGCGTCATCCAGAGCCCCGACTACACCATGGAACGCATGATAAAAACGCTGGAAATCCTGCGTTACCGCCACAATTTCTGGGGCTATATCCACGCCAAGACCATTCCCGGCGCGTCGCCCGAGCTCATCCGGCGCCTGGGCCTTGTGGCCGACCGGCTGAGCGTCAATATCGAACTGCCGAGCGAGGCGAGCCTGCAGAAGCTCGCGCCCCACAAGAAGAAAGCGGATATCCTCACCCCCATGGCGCAGATCAAAAGCGGGGTGGAAAACAATAAAAACGAGCTTGCGCTCTACAAAAAAGCGCCCCGCTTCGCAACGGCCGGCCAGGCCACGCAGATGATTATCGGCGCGTCGCCCGAAACGGACTACCAGATCATCCGCCTCGCCTCCGGCCTGTATGAAAAATACGGGCTCAAGCGCGTGTTCTACTCGGCGTATGTGCCCGTCGTGTCGGATTCGCTCCTGCCCGCGCTGGACACCGCGCCGCCGCTGCTGCGCGAGCACCGGCTCTATCAGGCCGACTGGCTGATGCGCCAGTATGACTTTTCCGCCGGTGAAATTCTCAGCGAGCAGACGCCCAATTTCAACCCCTATCTCGATCCCAAGTGCAACTGGGCGCTGTGCAATATGCAGTTTTTCCCCGTGGATGTGAACCGCGCCCCCCTGCGCGAGCTGCTGCGCGTGCCCGGCATCGGCCCCAAAAGCGCGCGCCGGATTGTGACGGCGCGGCGTACGGGAAAGCTGGGCCTTGCCGAACTCAAGCGCATCGGAGTCGTGCTCAAGCGCGCCCGGTATTTTATTGTCGCCAGCGACCAGCCCTGCGGCCCGCGCCTGGCGAAAGAGTCGGTCACGCGCGCGCTGATCGACCCGAAAGTCTATGCCTTCGGCGTGGAACAGCTCACCATGTTCGACCTGCCCGGCGTCAAGCACGCCCTGCCCGGCCCGGGCGACGTGCGCACGGTCGGCGAAGCGGTGGAGGAGGCGGTGCTATGCCTGCAAAGCGCGCTCTAGCCGAACCGCGCGACGTGGTGTATCTGTACGACGGGGGGCTGGCCGGGTTTTTCAACTGCGTCTATGAGAGCGTGTACGAGCATGAACTGCCCGCCGCCATCGTGACCGAGCAGGACCCGCAGCCGAGCCTGATGCTCCAGAAGCGGATCGCAGCCGACCCCGGCCGCGCCGTGCGCGTGCGCAACTCCATCCCGAAGAAGATTTCGCCGCGTGCGCTCGAGCTTGTGGAAAATGTGTTTTTAAGCTGTATGGGAAAAAAGGAAATTCATACCCTGCGCTTTCTCCTGCTCGGCTATGAGCAGGGGCCGCGTGTGCTCAGCATGCTCGGCCATCCCGACGTCGCGCCCCTGCTGGCGGCGGAGCGGCACCTCGGCGGCGAATGCCATCTGCTCAAGGGCTTTATCCGGTTTTCGGACTACGGCGGGATGCTCGCTGCAACCATTACGCCGAAAAACTTCGTCCTGCCCCGGCTCGCGGGCCATTTCATGGCGCGCTATCCCAACGAGAATTTTACCATCTGCGACAAAACGCACGCCTGCGCCCTGATTTATGAAAACCGGGCGTGCCGCCTGGCGCATATCGACGAACTGGAGTTTCCCCCCGCGGATGAAGCGGAGGAGCGCTACCGCGCGCTGTGGAAGCAGTTTTACAGGACCATCGCCATCGAATCGCGGGAGAACCCCCGCTGCCGCATGACGCACATGCCCAAGCGCTACTGGGAGAACATGACCGAAATGCGCGAGTATTTGTAGCCCGGCGCGCCCGCGCCTGTGCTTACTTCCGCACAGCCTGCGCCCGCACCTCCGCTTAAAACGCCCCGCCGCGTGCCTGCGCCCGTACCCGCGCCCGCGCCCTTGCGCACAGCCTGCGTCCGTACCCGCGTTTTTTTCGGCGCAGTGACCCTGCCCGCGCGTCTGTGACGGTCCGCGCCTTGCCTGCGTGTATTGTACGCGCCTGCGCTGGTCTGCGGCCCGCATATCCCCGCCGCGCGTTTTATTCGCTCTGTCCGGTGCCCGCCGCTTCCTGCCGCAGGATGCCGGCGCAGTACGCCGGACTCTCTTTCCGCCGCCGCACGTCCGCACCGTGCGGCGGCACATTGGTATGTATCTGTAAATGCGCTCCGTCCGCATACTCCCGCGCCCGCGCGTCTGTGCCTGCGCGTCCGCATACCCCCGCGCCCGCGCCCGTGCGCGCGTGCGAAGAGGAGGGCGTCAAGCCCTCCTCTTCTTGTGTTGTGCCGCGCAGTCAGTCCGCCTCCTGCGCCGCCTGGTAATAAAACGTCACCTCTTCCGCCTCCGTGACGTGCGCCAGCGAAAAGGACAGCGGCGGGACGGGCTCATACCCGTAAACGGATTTGAAGCGGACGGACAGGGGCGCGCCGCGGTAGACGGTATACGCGTCCTGTCCCGCAATATCCAGCATGGTAAAGCCGTCGGTGTAGCTGACGCGGACAGAGGCCGTCTGCAGCCGGTTATACAGCAGGCCGGGCCGGGCGTCCGTCCGGTAGCCGGGCATGCTGAACGCCTGGCGGACGGCGTAGGCGCGTTCCTTGCCGTCCGGGCCGGTGCGGGGAAGGCCGGCGAACCGGTAGTACCCCGTCCCCGCGGCCGACACCTGCTGCTGGCGGCACAGCGCGCCGTCGCAGTACAGGTTGAGCGTCATGCCGAGCGGACGGGAGCGGTATGCGTTGTCGCGGTCCGCCCATACGATATGGCCGTCGGCGTATGTGGTGCCGTCGAGCGGCGCAAGCGCAATTTCGGCCCGTGTTCCCGCCTGCGCGGACACGGCGTCCCGCGGCGGCTGGAAGCCGGCGGGCGGCCGTACTGTGAGCGTACAGCCGGGCGGGAGCGCGCAAAACACGGCCCAGCCCCATGCGTCCGTCACCTGTTCGCCGGCGGGCTCGCCGTCCCGCGCCGCCTGGACGCAAACGCCGGGCAGAGGCCTGCCGTCCGGGCCGCAGACGCGCACCGCCGCCCCCTGCGGACCCGGCGCGCCCACGCGCAGGGTCCGGGTGGGAACGCCGTCTACGCAGACGAGCCCCCAGCCGTCCACCGTCACGGAATACCGCCGCGCCGCGCCGTCCGTCTCCTGTGCCGCCAGCGTATACGCGCCCGCTTCCAGCGCGCGGAAATCCGCCTTCCCGGCTTCATCCGTCGTCTGCGCCGCCGCGTCTCCCGCCGCGCCGGCCAGGCGCAGGCCCAAGCCGGCTTTAGGCGCCTTTTTTTCGTCCAGATACACAATGCGCAGCGCAGCGCTGGCTGAGAACTGCAGCGCAATCTCTTCAGCGGGCGCGCCGTCTCCGCGCACGAGCACGGAAACCGCTTCCCGCAGGGCGCGCAGCCCCTGCGCCGCCTCGCGCACGCGCAGCCAATACGCGCCGGGGCGCAGTCCGGCAAAGGCGGCTCTGCCCTCGTTGTCCGTTACAGCAAGCCGGTCGGGGCCGAATCCGGACCCGCCGTCCGCAGCTTCCGTATCGTCCGCGCCCGCCTGCGCCGTCCCGCCGTGTTCCGCCGCGCCGGAGCTCTCCCCGGCAGGGGAGAGGGACAGCGTGCAGCCGGGCACGGGCTGGCCCGTCTGTTCATGCAGGGCTGAAACGACGATGCGCGCCGCAGATACGCCGGGCAGCAGCAGGCCGCCTGCCGCCGTTCCGTTCACAGTGTACGCGCCGTCCCGGACGCCGATCATCTGCGGGACGTCCATCAGCGCGTAACCGTGCGGCGGTTCGGTCTGCACAAGGGTATATTCTCCGTCCGGCAGGTTTGCATACAGAATCCGGCCGTCCGCATCGGTGGCGCTGCGGCTGACGGCATGCGCGCCGCGGCGCAGCTCGAACACCGCGCCCGCCAGGCCCGCGCCCGTCGCCGGGTCGATCACCCGGACCCTGAACGCGCCGTCCGCAGCGTGCGCGTCGGAACAGGGCCGGCATTTCCCGCGGCACCGCTCCTGGTCGCAGACGTCGCTGCAATCAAAGCAGGAGGCGCTGCACACGGACTGCGTCCTTTGCCTGGGATACGGGCAGACGTCCCGCCTGCTCAGCCGCTTCTTATTTGGTTCATATGGGGTCATGGGACTGTCCTCCTCATGTTTATTGCAGCATGGTTGAAGCCATTCCCATTATACGGCTGTGCGCGTGCGCGCGTGCGTCTGCTGTCGAAACCTGCAAAAACGGGTCGAAAGCGCCGGATCGTGCGTGCGCGCGCCAAAAAAGGGCGGGACGCATGTCCCGCCTTTCAATATACTGTTTGCCGCAGTTCAGTTCAGTCCGCGTCCGGCGTGCGGACGTCGGATTTAATCAGCTTTGCGCACAGGACGAGCCGGTCCGCGTCGTCCGTGCAGGTGGACAGGGTGATGATCCTGTCGTCCGCGCCCACGTCCACGCCGAAGTCGCAGAAGCTCTTGTCCTGCATTTCCCGTACCATGCCCAGGAATTCCGCATCGTTGGCGAAAGTGGTCTGGATATAGTTGAAGTCCACGCTTGTGGTAAACACGGCGAACACGCGCCAGACCGACTGCTCGTTTTTCGTCGTCAGACGTACGATATGGTACGCGTCGCGCTGCTGCCACCAGTCCTCGCGGCAGTACTCGATCGAACCGAACATAGACATGTCCCTGCGCCCGTGCCCGTAAAGAATCGTATTTTTATTGTCAGTCAGCTTGTCGAAGTTGTTGCGGTAATCCCCGAAAATCCAGCCGGCGTGCGTGAAGTTCCCCTCAAAGTCGCGCGTCAGGTAGTATTCGTTGTTCTGCGTCTGGACCACGGGATAGTCGATCTTGGTGCCGTTTACGCGAATCCAGCCCACCGTGTCCGGGTTCTTGGCCACAAGCTCCTCCATGTCCACATCCAGGTAGCGCAGCGCGGCGTCTTCGCCGTCGTCGTCCTCCATGGGCGCGATGCCCTTGCCCTCCATGCCGGCAATCACTCCCGCCAGGCCTGCGAGGCTGTCGCCCATCTGCTTTGTCTTGTAGTTTTCATACATCCAGCGCCCCAGCAGAAACGCGCATACGAGGAACACGCACGCGCACACCGCGATGCCGACGTTGTATATCCAGCCCGTTTTCTTTTTCCTGCCGCCCCGGCCGCTCTTGTTCCGCGCGCGCGCGCCGGCTTCCGCCGCGGCCTCCGTCTGTTCCGCGGGCTGCCCGTCCGGCGCCGGCGCGGCCTCCATGGAAACGCCGCCGGCCGTATCCGCAGCGTCCGCCGCCGGACGCAGTTCGCATTCGTCCTGGTTTCTGTTCTCCTCAGCCATAGAGACCGTCCTCCTGTGATCTGTGATAGGGCCCTTTCCCGCCGCCGTCCGAGGGCGCGGCGGCGCAGTGCCGTCTGCGGGTATTATATCATTCGGCCCCGCAAAGTGCAATAGCCGGCGCGCCCAAAATCCAGAATTCCTGTTTTTAGCATAAACTGGACCAAACCGGTTGACGCAGGCAGACCGGAGTGCTATCATGGGGGTATCTTGAATATTTGGAGGGATATCCCATGCGAAAGGCGTTATTCAAAATCCGTGAAAAAATGCGGCGCAGAGAATTCATCCTCGGCACGAACACAACGTTCAACGACGCGTGCGTGACGGAGCTGCTCGGCGACTGCGGCTTCGACTTCATCTGGATCGACATGGAGCACACCACCATCACCAAGGACAGCGCCGTACAGCACCTGATCGCCTGCCGTGCGAGCGGGGCGGCTTCGTTTGTGCGCATTCCGTGGAACGACCCCGTGCTCGCCAAGCCCATTCTGGACATGGGCGCGGACGGGATCATCATCCCGCAGATCCGCAGCTACGACGAGGCGGTCGCCGCGGTCGCCGCCATGAAATACCCGCCGAAGGGCGTGCGCGGCTGGGCCCCCGTCCGCGCCTCCGACTACGGGCTGGACACGCAGGCGTACATGACCGAGTACGGGGACGACCGCACCCTCTGCCTGCCCCAGATCGAGCACATCGGCGCTGTGCGCGATATCGAGCGCATCTGTACCATCGAGGGCATCGACGCGCTCGTCATCGGTCCGATGGACCTCTCGGCCTCCCTCGGCAAGCTCGGGCAGATCCACGACCCGGAGGTGGAGGCGGCCATAGAGCGCGTCTGCACCGCGGCGCGGGAGAAGGACGTGCCCGTCTGCATCGCCGCGGGGTTCGACCCGCCCTTTGTCAGAAAACTCATATCGCTCGGCGTCACCATATTCTGCAGCACCGGCGACGCTGGCTTCATCCAGGCCGGCGCCAGGGCGCACATAAGCACGGCGCAGGAGCTGTTTGCCGAGGCGGGAGGCGCGAAATGAAACGCAGACTCGCATTGACGGTAAACGTCCTGCAGCCGCAGTACGCGGACCTGCTCGGCCCGCTCTACGACGCGGGCATGGAGATCGACTATATAGAGCTGATGAGCACCACCGATCAGGACAGGGTCGCAAGGGAGCTGCGGGGCTACGACTATGTGCTGGCCGCAAGCGAGATCTTCGGCGATACGTCCATTCCGCGCCTGGCGGACAGCCTCAAGCTGATCGCGCGCAACGGCGTGGGCGTGGAGAGCGTGGACATCGGCCTGTGCACCGAATACAACATCGCGGTTGCGAACATGCCGGGCATGAACGCCGACGGCGTGGGCGAATACTGTATCTCCGCCCTGCTGGCGCTGCTGCGCAACGTCTGCAAAAACAACGCCGCCATGCACGCGGGGCAGGGGCGCGGTTTTCCGGGCCGGTCCTTTACGGGCACGCTCGGCCTGATCGGCTTCGGCGCGATCGCCCAGTCCTTCGCGCGCTTCTGCGCCGGCTTTCCCGTGGACGTCGTCGCCTACGACATGAACCCCGACCCGGCGCGCGCCGCGGAATTGGGCGTGACGCTCGTGTCCCTGGAGGAACTGCTCGCGCGGGCCGACTTTGTCAGCCTGCACCTGCCCCTGACCGGGTCCACCCGCCATTTTGTGGACGGCGCGATGTTCTCGCGCATGAAGCGGGGCGCGTATTTCATCAACACCAGCCGCGGTCCCGTCGCGGACGAACAGGCGCTGATCCGGGCCCTGCAGGACGGACAGCTCCAGGGCGCCGTGCTCGACGTGTTCGAGACGGAGCCGGTCGGTCCGGACAACCCGCTGCTCGCGATGGACAACGTCATGCTCTCGTCGCACACGGCGGCGGGCAGCCTGCACGCGCAGCGCAAAGTACTGCAGGCCTGCTGCGACACCATTCTGGACTACCACCGCGGAACCCTGCGCGGCAACGTCATCAACCGGGACAAAGTCACGGTCCGCAGATAAAATTGAGCGGGGATATGGACATTTCCGACTGAATTTGATATAATTACGAAGATATCATATTTTAGAGGAGATAGAACCATGAAAAGAACGCTTTCCATCCTGCTTGCCGTGATGATGCTGCTGTCCGTCGCGGCGTGCAACAATGCACCGGCTTCCAAGAAGCTGACCCGCGGCACCTGGACGGGCGATGAATATGCCAACGAATTCGCCGGCGTCCGCTTCACGATGCCCGAGGGATTTGTCAAGCTCAGCGACGAAGAGCTCTCCGAAGCGCTTTCTCTGGGCCAGGAGTTTATCGACGCGACCGAGGACGAGCTGAAGCTCGCCGAACTCAACACGGTCTACGACGCGATGGTGCAGGACCCCTCCACGGGCGTCAATGTAATCATCATGTTTGAAAAGGTAACGAGCATCCAGGGCGGCGATAAGATGACCGCCGAGGAATACGTCTCCATCCTGACAGAACAGCTCAAGAGCCAGACCAGCTTCAACTATGAGATCGGCGAAGCCAAGACGGAGGAATTCTGCGGCGAGGAGTATGTCACCTTCGAGGCGGAGATGGTGGATTACGAGACTTTCCAGAAGATGTACGTCCGCAAGATCGGCAACTACTTTGCCGGATTCACCTTCAGCGGCAGCGCCGTGGCCGAGACCGGCTACCAGACCCTGATCGACGCGTTCCAGGCCTATTAATCCAAAGCACTGCAAAGCGGCGTCCTGCCCCTATCCGTGGGCGGGGCGCCCTTTTTATTGCAAAATAAAAGAAGATATGGTACAATAGCGCCTGAGCTTTAGCGAAAGAAGGGCTTGTATGAAACGAAAGCAGGCGGCCTGCCTGCTCGCAGCGCTTGCGCTGCTGTGCGCCGGGTGCAGCAGCGTGTTTGACCCGGGCGTGCCCAAAGCGCTGGGAGAGTGGGACGGAAGCGAATATACCAATGCGTTTTTTGAAATAGCGCTCGCACCGGGCGCGGGCTGGTCTGTATCGGCCAACACCGGCGTTCCCACGGAGCGGACCGGCTATTTCCGGCGGCTGGAGGGCGTGTACGCAAACGGGGAGGCGCGTTTCACAATCGCGCTGTACGCCGCCAACGCCGAGGACGGCAAAACCCTGGAGGAGCTTGCCGGCGCGCAGGCGGAATCCGTCATTTTGGCAGGACAGACCTATCGCGTTGTGCGGCTGGAGGCGGACGGGACGGCGGAGACGCATTACTACCGGCAGGAGAGCGACGTGGTGCTGGACTTCTGCATATACGGGGATGTGATGCGCGCCGAACTTATCGAACTGCGCGCCGCCCTGCGCGCGCTCTAGCCGGGTAAGACGTATCCTGCGCCCCGCCCCCCGCGGCGGTGAAAAACCGGCGGGACGGAGCAAAAAAGCTCCATCCCGCCGGTTTCTGTTTTCAGACCGCGCCCGCGCCGCTTTTTATCAGTCTGAAACGCGGCGCCATCCGGGGTAGCTGCGCCGGCAAGGGCTTAATATGCGAAGCTGTTTACGCTGTCCATTACCACGTCCCTGAAATGCACCTCCGCCACCTTTTCGCAGTTAAAGAGCTGTACCATCTGCAGAATGCGGTCCGCGTTCGGCGTTATGTCCTGAATCTCGTCCGCAATCAGATAATGGCCGACAGTACCCCTGAGCATCTGCATTCCGTACACGATATAGCTGCTGTCCTCCACGGTAACTTTCGTACAGATTGCCTGATAAACAATGTTTGCACTTCTGTCCGCACCCCGGTTTTCATCAATGGACGCCAGGGCGTTTTCAAATCTGGCTCTCCAGCGGTGAAGCGTCTTCGGACTAAAACGGTCGCCCCGCAGAATGTCCGATAAATTCTGCGGCGTTGTCTGTATCACATTGGCAAATTCTTTGCTGCTGAGATCCCGGCGGTTGAGTTCATGCATCAGCCATATGCCCAAATCGTTCAGCGGCCGGTTTCTTTTCATCGTGTTGTCCCCTCTTCCTAAAATATAAGCGCGTTTGTATTTTTTAGTCTTAGAAATTGTCATCTCCCTTTACAAACATAATAAATTATGTTATAATATATGCGCTAAATTTGTATTGGAATTGATGTTACGATACTATATATCAGTCGATTCGTCAATCACAACGGTACAAATGCGAAGATTTTGGCGATAAAGCGCCATATCACAGGTGATAATTTTATGCTGGCGGATTACTTGAAACTGTTAAAAAACAAAAAGAATCTGACGAATCAGGAATTGGCTGATTTATCCGGAGTTCCCGTTGGAACCATCAACCGCATTATGGCCGGCCAGACGGACAATCCGAACTTCCAAACTGTCTGCGATATCGTCATTGCGCTGGACGGCTCGCTCGACGAACTGGCGGGAATCCCCCCGCGCTCCGGAAACCCGGAACGCAGCGGGTCGGTCAATGCTGAAGAGATGCTCATGTTCAGAAAACTCATTTCCACCAAGGATAAGTGGATACACCGGCTGTTCATCTGCCTGTGCGCCCTTATCCTGTTTATCCTCTCCGTTTTTGTTCTGGACCTTTTGAACCCCTCGGTGGGTTTTTTCAGGGGATAGCTATTTTGCGCCCGCCCAATATGAGAATACGGGGCGGGCTTCCGCTTGTCCTCCTGGCCCTGTTTGCAACGCAAAAGGCCGGCATGCGCTTTTCAGCGCATGCCGGCCTTTCATTTGTTTTTCGGCGCGCCTGTACCCGGCGCGCGGACGTTTCCTGCGCCGGGGTCCCGCGCGGCCTGCGGAGCCGGGATTCTCCGGCCCTGCGCCTGTTCCGGGCGAGATGTCCGGCCTCCCCCCAAAAAACGGCGCGGCCCGAAACAGGGCCGCGCCGTATCCAGTTGGTTTCAGCCGCCGTGCTATTTGCCCCAGCGGTTCTGCATGAGCTTGCGCAGCCGCGCTTTCGCGTTGCGCAGCGGCCCGATCGAGTGGTCGTGGTTGAGGCAGTAGAAAATCTTGGCGATATACTTGGACATGTCCACGCTGCGGAACCACTCCCGGGACTGGATTTCAGGCGGGACATAGGTCAGGTTCGTGCAGTATACGCCCGTCAGCTTGCCGTCGGCGTAGAGCGCGTCGAACTTTTCCGGCCCGGCCGTAAACTGGCCGAAAGTGACCATGACAAAAATTTTGGCCGCGCCGCGTTCGTTGAGCTCGCGGACGGTATCGAGCACGGACTCGCCGGAGGCGAGCAGGTCGTCCACAATGATGATATTCTTACCCTCCACGTCGGTGCCGAGGTACTCGTGCTGGGCAATGGGGTTGCGGCCGTTCACAACGGTCTGCAGATTGCGCCGCTTGTAGAACATGCCCACGTCCACGCCCAAAACGCCGCTGAAATAGATGGCGCGGTCCATAGCCCCCGAGTCGGGGCTGACGATGAGCAGGTTGGAATTGACAATCTCCGCCCCCTCGTCGAACAGGAACTGCTTGAGCACGGTATAGGTGGGATAGAAGTTTTCAAAGGAGACGAGCGGCACGGCGTTCTGGATGGTGGGGTCGTGCACGTCGAAAGACAGCAGCGTGGACACGCCGATATTCTGCAGCTCCTGCAGGGCCATGGCGCAGTCGAGCGATTCGCGTCCGTTGCGCTTGTGCTGGCGCGACTGGTAGAGCATCGGCATCATCAGCGTGACGCGGTTGGCGGTGCCGCCGATGGCGGAGATGGCGCGCTTGATGTCCTGAAAGTGCTCGTCCGGGCCCATGTGGTTTGTGAAGCCGAACATCTCGTACGTGCAGGAATAGTTCCCGATATCGCTCAGGATATACACGTCCTTGCCGCGCACCGTGTCCTTGAGCCGGATTTTGCCCTCGCCGTTTGAAAAACGGACCTGTTCAAGCGGGACAAGGTACGTTCCCTCCGGCGTGGGCGGCATGACCCGGCGCAGGTGCTCGTCCACTTTCTTCCCGATCTCGGCCGCGTTGGAAAAGGCGACGACCGCCATCTGGCCATGGCTGCCCTCGCCCATCACTCCAAATTCCAACATATGATTTACCCCCTGGAATCCAAGCGGTTCCGGACCTGTGCGCGTCCGCCGCTTTTATATTCTGTATGAATTTATTGTATCATCGGCCCGGCGGGATTTCAAGCGGGGGCGGAAATATGGACGAATTGTTTTTCTAGTACCGGTCTGCGGGCAAAGCAAAAGCCCGCCGGATCGCGCCGGCGGGCTCAAACCGTTCATGCGTAAATGCGGGGGCGGATACGGGCGCTTACAGGCTGTATGCCTTGGCGGCGATTTCGGCCTTCGCTTTTTCTATAAATGCGTCCGCCGTCATGGCGCCGAGGTCGCCCTCGCTGCGGGAGCGGACGGAAACCGCGCCGGACTCCAGCTCTTTCTGGCCGACAATCAGCATATAGGGCGTTTTCTGTAACTGCGCCTCGCGTATTTTATAGCCGATCTTCTCGCTGCGCCCGTCCAGCTCGCAGCGCAGGCCCGCGTCGCGCAGCTTCTGCTGCACTTCGCGCGCATAGGGCTGGAACGCGTCGCTGATGGGCAGCACGACCGCCTGCACGGGCGACAGCCACAGCGGGAACGCGCCGGCAAAATGCTCGGTGAGGATCGCGATAAAGCGCTCGATGGAGCCGAACACGACGCGGTGGATCATGACCGGGCGGCGTCGCGCGCCGTCCGCGTCCACATAGGTCAGGTCAAAGCGTTCCGGCATCTGGAAATCGAGCTGGATGGTGCCGCACTGCCAGGTGCGGCCCATGCAGATCGGAAGAGCACACGTCTGAACTCCAGTCACACAGTGATCTCGT
>CAJLRT010000012.1 GCA_905209135.1 uncultured Eubacteriales bacterium | reverse complement strand
CATTACCATCCCCAATTCCAATTCCGAGAAGAAAAACATAGATATTGTGGGTGCGAAGATAGTCAGCGCTGAACCCATTGTTCTTGGACAGGCATTACCGGATATTGAAGCTAAGCTCATGAAATATAAGGGCAGAGTATATCCGGATATTATGGACGACATTAAAGAGGTCCTGTCTGACAGTTATGAAAAAGCGTTATTGGAGGAATATGTACAGGCTCTTATTCTGGAGCTGTCCTATAAGGCTGTCCAGAAAGTGGGAGCACAGAATATGGTAGAAACCTTTGTGAATTTCTGTTATAGCCTGGCAGGCTCTACCAATGGCTTAAAGCCCCCGAAAGCAGCGGTTACCCCTATTGATAACTATATCAATCTGCTCTCCGTCTTTTATAATTTCGAATCGGAGGCAGCGACTGATGTAGAAGCCATGCAGGCGCATCTTTTAACCCTGCTTTTGAAGGGAAAGGTCTTGGCAACTCTGGCTTCCGGCTATGCGCCCAATCTGGACTATGACACTACCAATTCCTACCTTTGGGCTGTCGATGAAGTGAATTCCGCCTGTGCGTTACACAATCTTGAAGCAGGGTATAAAGAATACTGCTATGTTACCTCCTCCCCATTGCAGCACAAGCACAGCGGAATAAGAATGCAAATCCACCATTTCCTTGGAAACGATAACCACTCCGGGAAAGAACCGCTTGTAAACGAATCACAGCTTATGATTATGCAAAACCGCTGGCACAGACTGTACAAAGGAGGAAACACCTCTTATGATACATTTGAAAAATACTTGAAGGCTCATTTTGACGAGACGATCCAAAAGCGTTTTCTGACCAAGCATTATGAAATGAAAAGCTATACCGCAGACAATTCAATAACGCTTGAATGCATCTATTCTAAAGGCAGTTATTTTGATACAGGTAAAAAATACACCATCGGAAGCTCCGGCGATAGAAATGCCAAATATTTTTCGGAATTGAAAAAGGCTGTGGGCATGACATATAACATAGAGGCCCGAACAACAAACGACCTTATATGCGCGGTAGCTGAATATTATGAAGATCAATGGTATTGGATGTTTACAACCTCTGAAAAAGCCTGGCTTGTTTCGCCGGATCCGGATTGGACGTGGGAGAACCAACGAGAGTACTCCTTCAGCATTTTGATTGTAGGATGAGAAACGTGTATAGAAAACTGATACCATCCATATTGATTTTTTGCTTGCTGTTAACAGGCTGTGGAAACCAAACGCCGAAGCCGCCGGCAGAAACCGCTGCTTATGAGCAGGGCAGTTATGTTCTTCTCGTATATATTTGCGGCAGCAATCTGGAAAGCAGCAGCGGTGCTGCAACAAAAAACATTTCTGAAATGCTCTCCGCAAAGCTTCCCGCAAAGACAACAGTTGTCTTTCAGACGGGCGGTACAAAAAAATGGAGGGATTACAACATTCCGTCAAACCAAAGCTGTCGTTACGAAATCAGGGACGGTCAGCTTATGCTGGTGGAACAGAGAGATACCGTAAACATGGGTGATGCGCAGTCCCTTTCGGATTTTCTGCTTTGGGCCTATAATGCATATTCCGCCGAGAAATACGGACTTATTCTTTGGGATCACGGGGGCGGCTCTGTCAAGGGCGTTTGCTATGACGAGAACTTCGGTGGTGATGCATTGAAACTGCCGGAGCTAAAAACGGCACTTTCCGCTTTTTATGAAGGATCGAATAGAAAGCTTGATTTTATTGGCTTTGACGCTTGCCTTATGGCAACGGTGGAAACACTCTTTACCGTAGGGCCCTTTGTAAACAATATGGTGGCAAGTGAGGAGCTTGAGCCAAGCGGCGGTTGGGATTATAAAGTTCTTCTTGAGAATTTGGGCAGGGATGATTTTTATAATAAACTGCTTTCCGGCTACGCCGAAAAATCAGGGACAAATGATTACTATACCCTTTCCCATATAGATTCTTCTGATTTTGGCGTGATTGCAAAAGCGCTTGATGGGCTTCTTGTAAAAATGAAAGCAGCAGGATCACCCCGAGATGTGATTTCAGCGTTTTCCGATGCGGTAAGTTTTGGCACAGAGGGCACAAACCTGTACGATTTAGGAAATCTGTTTTCCTTCTTTGGCGTTGGCGTGCACTTAGACGAGCACATTTCCTCTGTGAATGGGGCGCATCGTTCTTCCGCAACGGGGCTAAGTATTTATTTCCCCCTTGGCGCCAGCGATTCTTTGAGCGAGTATTGCCAATACAATCCCTATTCAGTGTATTCCGACTTTTTGAACGATTGGTTTTTGCGGCAGAACGAGGAAATAATTCAGTTCGCTTCCTATTCGGAAAACATTCATGAAATGCTGTCCTTTACGCTGCAAGCTGAAAGTATGGACTATGTGGGTAGTGTAGAATATGTAGTATATGGGTTTTCGCAGTCGGATCCATATCAACAAAAGGTTTTTGCCCTTGGCAACGATGACGATGTTGAAATTCTCGGCAACCGTGTCAACATACGCTTTGAGGGAAAATGGGTCGAATTCGCAGGTCATTTGCTTTATTGCAAAATAATTGATAAACAGGAAGAATCCACGATTTACGAAGCACCGATTAAGGTCAATGGGGAAAAAGCGCTTTTGCTCTTTGCCCACAACAAAGATGATTGGTCAATACAGATTATTGGCGTTTCCTATGAGAACGAGGAGTTCAGCAGAATTCACAAGCTGAAGGCAGGCGATAGAATTATCGGAGTTGTCAAAGATGTTACATACTTCGAAGTGGAAAACTTCTATCCCTCGGAAAATGAGTTTATCTATGACGAAACCCAAAGCATTACTATCGTCCCTCTGCCCGACGGCTATTACCAATACTCTGCCTATGTGTCGGATATATATGGAAAACGCTACTTGGCCGGTACGGCGATTGTGGAAATCACAGACGGTATCCCAAAGATTTTCGCCATAACTGACAGCGAGGTCGCATATCCGGACTAAAGAAACTGTTTGTGTTTTCATTACAAACCTCACACTGCCGCCACGCACATAGAATAAATCATACTTCGAAGCGCAGACAACCCTTTCAGCCGAGAGCGGCCGTTTTGCAGAGTCAATACGGTATATGCGCGCAATCAGTTCCGAATTATAATTCCTTATACAGATGTCAGCGCCTATAATGCCCCGAAAGATCCAGAGGATTCACACACCGACAATCCGTAACACGGTTGAAAACAACGATATCTGGCCGTTTATAATCCACTTGGTTCTCCCGGGCTCTTACAAAGTCCTCCCCTGCCTGGGGACTTCACACAGGCGCTCATTCGCAACTATATGGACCAGAACCTATGAAATACCATTCATCAAAACCGAGGATTTGTCCTCCACGCAAATCAGCAGTCCTGGAACCATGGGTTTATCAATCCGAACCTCAATGAAGTCGGCCAGTGGGACGCTATGGCTACATCGAAAACATACTATATGGCGGTTAGACCATCTTAAGGAGGGGATACAGATGAAGAAACTTTGCATATTGTCACTTGTATGTCTACTTCTGTTCACCGCCTGCACGCACGGGAACTATCCTCCTGCATCCAGCACGTCAACCAGCCTCTCATCCCCCGACTCAGCCCCCCTTAAGGATGTTGTAATGGTATGTTCCGGCGCGATAAATCATCCCGCTATTCGTTTACTGCGATTGGGTTTTTTTGAAAAAGCATATGAGTTACAGGGATATACGCCTATGACCAGTGGTTTGACGGAAGGCTCTGCCGCCGAACTGTATGCGGAATGGGCGCGGGCAATTGACGCCAACAACGCACGCGGCGTTATTTTATGGGTGGCAGATGATACCGCTATAGAATTTTTGTCTAACCAACATGCAAACGGGGTGAAAATCGTGATCCCATACTTGGACGTCAGCGCTCTGAACGGTCCCAATAATTCAGGAATAGCCAGCGCGCCCGGAACAATTGATGCAAACCCGATTTGTGACGAAGGGAAAAGACTTTCCGACGCAGCGGAATATATCGTAAACCGGCTTACTCAAAACGGCGTCACTTCCGGAACCATCGCATTTCACGGGAACAGCTATTATCAGCCTGCATTCCGGGAATATATAGAGGCAAACAGCAGCTTTTCCGTTGTGGATGGGTTCGTCAGTGAAGGTATAGACAACACCCCGACAATCCGCAACATGGTTGAAAACAACGATATCGTGGCCGTTTACAATCCATTTGGTTCTCCCGATGAATGGTCGGCTGTTTTGGGGCAATCGCCAAAAGGCGCCAAAATCGTCTATATAGCCGGCGTTACAAGTGAAGACAATCTTCATGCGCTAATGGACGGGGAAATAGATGCCATTGTATCGAGCCCCTGTTACGAAGCGGGTTATATTGGCATGGAAATGCTGGACCGGGTCTTGCAGGGCGAAACCTTTGCGGAGGATGCATGGCAGCCCGCGCTGCCCTCCTATATTGTCACCGCGGACGGCGCCGGCAAAAACGGCCCGGATTTCTATCTTGACCAATACGCCCGCGCCGAAGCCATGTTCGGCCCTTCATGAACTGCAGTGGTCAAAGTCGCCGGCCGAAAGGAAAAAGAGGCCCCGCAAAATGTCGGGGCCTCTTTATGACTTGCGATGCTGAGATACTTTCATCGCACGCATAAACCAGTTGGGAATTCCTGCTCTGCGGGCCTGCGGACACGCCACACTTCGCCGCAATGCCGGACAGTGTATCACTGTGTGAATCTGCATGCCGCCGCTATTGCATCCTCCCGGGGCTTGCTGTATACTGAAACACAGAGTACAAACAGGAGGTCGCCATGAGCAGAAGATCAAAAATACAAACGTCCATTCAAAGCGCGGTGGAATACTGGAGCCGCCGAATCGACGAAGACGAAATCAGTACCGACTGGCGGGAAGCCGACACGCACTGCTGGCGCTGCGGCTGTCAAAGAAATCTGGAACGCTGCCATATCGTGCCGCATACCCTGGGCGGCACAGACGAACCATCCAATATCGTCCTGCTGTGCAAACGCTGCCACAGGGAAGGCCCCAATGTAACAGACCCCGAAATCATGTGGGATTGGATCCGCGCATACAGAGTCCCCTTTCTGGAGACATTTTGGATCATCCGGGGGCAGAAGGAGTATGCGTTCATTTACGGGAAGCCGTTATACCGGGAGATACAAGATATCTGCAGCCGGGCGTCCGTCCCGCTGGATACAGCGCAGGAACAGTTTGATCTTCTGCTGGGCGAAGTTAAGCGCAGCGCAGGCATACATTTCGGGCAGCCGTATTTCAACACGGCGACAATCGCCGGCTTATACCGCATGAATCTCAAAAAGCTCGCCGCTTCCTATGGGGTTGCGTTTCCCCTGGAACAGGACGAGCCTTCGCCGACGCCCCCGCCCTGGTGGTTGTAAGAAGCAGACAAAAAAAGGCCTCCGCCTCTGGCGGGGGCCTTTTGAAATGACGATTACTTGTTGTTGGAAAGCTGGTTGATAATATCCAGAATTTCAATATCATTAACCGATTCTGGCTTCGGCGCAGGCACGCTTGTCACCAGGTTGTCAAACAACCCGCCGCTGATGGGCTTGTCATAATCGAAGCCGGTTGCAATCACCGTGATGAGAATTTCATCCTCCATCGTCTCGTCGTAAGACGTACCCCAAATGATGTTCGCATCCGGGTTCGCTTCCTTGGTGATCATGTCGGCGGCAAGCTCGACCTCTTCGAGCGTAATGTCCAGCGAGGAAGTAATGTTGAGAACCAGGCCCTTTGCGCCGGAAATGGACGTCTCCAGCAGCGGGCTGGAAATCGCCATCTTGGCGGCTTCCTCCGCCTTGGTCTTGCCGACCGCTTTGCCGGTGCCCATGTGCGCGTAGCCGGCGTCCTGCATAATGGTGCGGATGTCGGCAAAGTCGATATTGACCATGCCCGGCACCTTAATCAGGTCGGAAATGCCCTGTACGCCCTGCCGCAGCACATCGTCTGCAAAAATAAAGGCGTTCATCATCGTGATTTTCTGGTCGACGACATGCTTGAGCCGTTCGTTGGGGATAACGACAAGGGAGTCCACCCTGCCCTTCATCTCCTCTATGCCCGCCTCTGCCGTCTGCATTTTGCGCCGGCCCTCAAACCCGAACGGCTTTGTGACGATGCCGACAGTGAGAATGCCCATGCTCTTTGCGATTTCCGCAACAACGGGCGCCGCGCCGGTACCCGTACCGCCGCCCATGCCCGCCGTAATAAACACCATATCCGTTCCCTGGAGCGCCTCTGCGATCAGCTCCTTGCTCTCCTCCGCGGCGGCCTTGCCCTTGAGCGGATCCGAGCCCGCGCCCATACCGCGCGTCACTTTCTCCCCGATCTGGATTTTATGCGTGGCCGAGGAATTGTAAAGCACATGCAGGTCGGTGTTCACAGCGACGAATTCAACGCCCTGAACCCCGGCTTCCCGCATGCGGTTGACGGCGTTGTTGCCTGCGCCGCCGACGCCAATTACCTTTATGTTAACAATCTGGTTCTGTTCATCGGAAATCTGAAACGGCATTCAAATGACACTCCTTTTCCTGTACTTATAATATCATATATTTTTTTACGCCATAATTCAATAGGCAGATAGGAAAAAAGCGCAAATTTCCATAATTTTTAATTATATTGAGGCCTATAGTAGACTCGATTGGCGTCCGTCGCGTCAATTTCCGCCTTGGTGTCCAGCGGGTTTTCCTCCAGCACCTGCGCAATCATCTTTATCTTAACGGAAAGGTCGCTCATCGTACCGAGCTCACACTGGATCACATCGTTGTAGACAAAGGACAGGTCGTGCCGCTTTGTCACGTTGATGGATGTTGCACCGTCTAAAATCCCTGCGCTCTTGAGTTCGGTTACAAGCAGGCGGATCAGCTCCGCCGCGTTCTCGTTGCCGAATTCTGCCGTTTCGCCCGGTTCGAACTTCCCGAGCTCCGCGCCGATGACCTCCACCGTCGTCTCCGGCAGCTGCGCGGCCAGCTCCAGCATTTTGGAGTCCGCGTCGATCAGCACGTATCCCGCCGCCGTTTTTACCGCCGCAACGGCCGTGGTGTCCTCCACGTGTATCTCCAGCGTATCGGGTAGCTTTCGCTTAATACTCACAGTCTTGAGGTACGGGAGCTGTTTTACCATCGACTGCTCAATCTCGAACTTGTCCAGCCGGAACATGTTCTGGCCCTCCAGAATCCCGGAAGCGCTTTCAATCTTATCCTTAGCATACCGGGAATCGCCGATCACTTCAATATTGATAATGTTAAAAAATATCGTTACGGATGAAATCACCGCAATCCCCACGAGCAGCAGAACGATCATTATGTACAAAATCGCGTTGCGCTTGCGTTTTTTTCGCTTGGCGGCGGGCATGTCCCTGTAATCCTGAAGCGCGGCCGTCTGCCCCTTGATCTGTTTTGATGCTTTTTTCGTTGTTTTTTTGCCCTTTGCCTTTTGCGCCGGGGCGGCCTTTTTCTGCGTGTTTACTCCAGCCTGTCCGCCTTTGGCGCGCACCTTTGCAGAGTCGGCTTTTTTCGGCTTTGTAGCGCTGCGCTTCGGCGGCCGCGCAGGAGCCTGTTCCTGCGGCGGCGCGGCAGGGCGCGCCAAGCCCTGGCTGTCCTGCACCAGCCGGCTTAGCTGCGCCTGCGTCTTCTGTTTTTCCCGTAGCTGCTTTTTGCTATACTTCATCGTCCTGTATCCTTTGAATATTTGCACCCAGCTCCCGCAGAAGCACTTCCGGGTGTTCGTATCCCCTGTCTATATGGTCGATCCGGTCGATCACCGTCGTCCCCTCGGCCGCCAGCGCCGCGATCATGAGCGCCGCGCCGCCGCGCAGGTCGGTCGCCTCCACGTTCGCGCCCCAGAGCCGCTCCACGCCGTCCACAACGGCAACGCGCTGCTCCACATGGATATTCGCACCCATGCGCGCCAGTTCGCCCACATGCTTATACCGGCTCTGAAAAACGGTTTCAATAAACATGGACGAACCGTTGCAGATGCTCGCCAGCGCCATCATCAGCGCCTGTGCGTCGGTCGGGAAGCCCGGGTAATACGCCGTGCGGATCAGCTTGGGCGCGCGCGGCCGTTTCTCCGATTTGACCGTGACGCTGTCGTCTGTGATGACAAGCGGAATATCCATCTCCTTGAGTTCGGCAAGCACAGAGGACATGTGCCGCGTGTTTACGCCCTCAATCCGGCAGTGACCGCCGGCCATCACCGCGCCCAGAATATAGGTGGCCGCCACAATACGGTCGGGTATAATGGTGTGGCAGGTCCCGTGCAGTGCGCTTACGCCGCTGATACGCATGCTGTCGCTCCCCGCGCCGGTGATCTTCGCGCCCATTTTGTTCAGGAAATTTGCCAGGTCCTCGATCTCCGGCTCGCGCGCGGCGTTGACAATCACCGTATCGCCCTTGGCGCACACTGCGGCGAGCATTACATTCTCGGTAGCGCCGACGCTGGGAATGGAGAGCGTGACGTCCGCCCCCTGCAGGCCGCGCGGGCAGGTGCAGTAGAGGTATCCGCCCTCTTCCCTGAATTTGACCCCCATCTGGGACAGGGCGCTCATATGTAGGTCAATGGGCCTGGGCCCCAGTTCGCACCCGCCGGGGAAACTGATGACGGCCGAGCCGTCCCGGCTCAGAATCGCGCCCAGAAACATGACAGAAGAGCGCATCTTCCGCATCAGCTTTTCCGGGATCTTATTGCTGCCGTAGCCGCCGTTTTCCACAATGGCGGCGCCGTTTTCCAGCCAGACGCTGCAGCCGAGCTGGCGCAGTATATCGCAGGCGGCGGCAGTATCCGAAAGGTCCGGACAATTTTCTATCACACTCTGTCCCCTGCCGATCATAGTAGCGGCAAGAATCGGCAGAACGCTGTTTTTAGAGCCGTGCACGGAAAGTTTCCCTTCCAGCCGGTTCTGCCCCTGTATTACAAGTTTACCCATAACCCAACCTCCGAAAGCCTTTTACAATTTATAGTATGCCGCGGCTTTGGAAGTTGTGTAATTGGTTCGTATCCGTAAAATCAGGCGTTTTTGCGCAGCGCGCAGACAGCTTCGATCTCGTCGACGATCCGCTGCGCCGCCCGCATATGCGCAAGGTCCCTGGAGCGCCGCCCCATCTCGCGCATCACGCCGCTGTCGCAGGCGATCTCCAGCAGCGTCTCGTAGAGCGTTTCTCCCGTCAGGTCCTTTTCCTCAATCATGACGGCCGCGCCCGCATCGCGCAGCACGCACGCATTGTGGTACTGGTGGTTCTCCGTCACATTCGGCGAAGGGATCAGAATCGCAGGCTTGCCGAGGCAGGTCAGCTCCGCCAGCGTAATCGCGCCGGAACGGGTGATGAGCATGTCGCAGGCCGCGATGCATTCGTCCATATTATAGATGTATTCCGTCACGGTAATTCCCGTGCTCCCGTCGGTGCGCACGCCGTATTCGTCCAAAAGGCCCATGGCCCTTTTTCGGTCAATCGAGCCTGTGGCATGGATATGCTGGAACAGGCCGTCCTGCTGGGAGCGGCTTAGGACATAGGCTACCGCCGTGTTCACCTCACGCGCGCCGAGGCTGCCGCCGTAGGACAGGATCATGGGCCGTTCGTCCAGCCCGAGCCTGGCGCGCGCGGCGTCCCTGTCGGCAAGCAGCAGGCTCTCGCGGACCGGGTTGCCGGTTACGACGGTGTTGCGCTTATCCTGCAGCCCGATCGTCCGCTCAAACGAAAGCAGGACGCGGGCGGCGTATTTGGACACCATGCGCGTCGTCACGCCGGCAAACGCATTCTGTTCATGCACGACCGACGGCACGCCGGCGAACTTTGCGCCAAGCACCGCCGGGCCGCTTACGTACCCGCCGGTGCCGATCACGACGTCCGCGCCGAACTTCTTGATAATCCCCTTTGCCTCCACGCTCGCCTTGAAGGCCATGTACGCGTTCGCGGCGTTGCGGTGCAGCCCGCGTATGCCGTGGGCGCGGCTGAAGCCGCGCACTTTGATAAACGCAATGTCGAACCCCTCCCGGGGCACAAGGCTGCTCTCCATGCCGTCGTCCGTGCCGATAAACAGCAGCTTTGCCTCCGGGTCCCGTTTCTGGATCTCCTTTGCAATGGCAATGGCGGGGTTGATATGTCCGCCCGTGCCCCCGCCGGCAAGTACGTAATTCATACCGTCCCCCCTCAGGTTTTGGTCAGGTTGGACTGCCGGGACACCGACAGTACGATTCCCATCTCAAACAGCAGTATGACAAGCGCCGTACCGCCCGAACTGAAGAAGGGCAGCGAAATGCCCGTGACCGGAATCGCGTTTGTCACAACAGCGACGTTCAGCAGCACCTGCACCGCAACGCGCATGACAATGCCGAACACCATGAACGAACCGAACTTGTCGTCCGAACGCATCGCGATGACAAACCCCCGGTAAATCAGCACGGCGAACAGCGCCAGGATAATCAGGCAGCCGATAAAGCCCAGCTCCTCCGCGACAATGGAAAACACAAAGTCGTTCTGCGGCTCCGGGATATACAGGTATTTCTGGCGGCTCTGCCCGAGCCCAAGCCCGGTCAGCCCGCCCGAGCCGATCGCGTAGAGCGACTGCAGCGTCTGGTACCCGTCGCCGCGCGGGTCAGATTCCGGATGCAGCCAGATCTCAATGCGGCGGCGCATATAGTCGGTGTTCATGGAGAAAAAATACAGGCCGATGGCGCCCACCACGCCCGTTGCGCTCAGCAGGGTGAAGTTACAGCCCGCAACGATCATCATGCAGAGCCCGACGGACAAAATCAGGATCGCGCCGGAAAGGTGCGGCTCCAGCAGTACGAGCCCCGCCGCAAGCCCAATAATCATAAACGGGACCAGAACGCCCTTGACGGGCTTTTTCAGGTACTGGTAGTTGCGGGAGAAGTAATAGGCCAGCAGTATGATAACGGCGAGTTTTGCCAGCTCGGACGGCTGAATGGTCGTGAACCCGAGGTTGAGCCAGCGCTTTTCAACGCCGTCGCCCGTACCCACCAGCAGCACGAGAATCAGCAGCACGACCGAACCGCCGTAAAACAGCCAGGAAACCATTTTCAAATATTTATAGTTGATCTTGGAAGTAAAAACCATAATGGTGCAGCCGAGCAGGGCGAAAGTGAGCTGCCGCTTGATGTAGTAGTAGCTGTCCCCCTCCTCGAAGTAGGCGGTCGCAAAACTGGCGGAAAACATCATGACAAGACCGATGGCCAGAATCACCAGGACCAGGATAAAAAAGGTCATATCCATCGGCTCCTTGATGAAAAAGGAGGTCTTCGTTTCCCGCTTTGCTCTATTCGGTTGTGCGGCCACGCGCCGCGCTCTTGTTTCCATAGGCTGTCTCCCAACGGACTAAACTCTGTTATTTACAGTAGAAGCTCCCTGTCGCAAGGTAGGCGATCGCGCATGCGATCAGCGAAATCAGGGTGAACACGCACACGATCTTCACTTCGCTCCATCCGCACATTTCAAAGTGATGATGAATCGGGGCCATTTTAAATATACGCTTTTTCGTGAGTTTATATACGAGCACCTGCAAAACGACGGACAAAAGCTCTATCACATAGACAATCCCGGCAATGATCACGATCTCCGGGATATTGAGGCAGAACAGCAGTCCCATGACCGCGCCGCCCAGGAACAGCGAGCCCGTGTCCCCCATGAATATCTTTGCGGGATGGAAGTTGAAAATGAGGAAGCCCGCAAGGCCGCCGACTACGGCGCTTGCCAGCACCGATACGGACTGCGCCCCGCAGCGCAGCCCCGCCGCCAGACAGAAGAGCATGACCGGAATCGTCACCGCGGACAGCAGACCGTCCAGCCCGTCGGTAAAATTCACCGCGTTCACCATGCCCACAATCAGCAAAAGCGCCAGTATATAATACGCCAGCCCCAGTTCGAGCACGATATTTGTAAACGGAATCAGAATACTTGTGGTAATCGCGCCGCGGGAATACAGAAAAATCAGAAACGCCGCCGTGGCGAGCACCTGCAGAATCAGCTTCTGCATGGCGGTAAGGCCGAGGTTGCGCTTCTTTTTCACTTTGATGTAGTCGTCGCAGAAACCGATCGCGCCGAACACGAGGGCGAGGACGAGGGCCGCGAGCACGGTGACGTCCCCATGCATGTAATATCCGTAGCCGGCGATCAGAAACGCCGCGAGAATGCCCACGCCGAACAGAATCCCGCCCATGGTGGGAATCCCCTGCTTGCTCTTGTGCCAGGAGGGCCCCTCTTCCAGTATGCTCTGCCCGAATTTGAGCTTTTTCAGCACCGGAATCATAAGCGGGCCCAGCAGGGCCGTAATCACAAAGGCCGTCACGCCGGCCAAAATTATTTCCTGTGTCGGCATAGTTCACTCCATAACGGGCCGCCCAGCGGCCGCTTGCCCCCTTGATGGCGGGAGGCGCGCCAGATTCCCGGGGAAATTGCGCTACTGTTCCAGAAATGCGCGCAGAACGAGCTCCGTCTGCATCCCGCGGCTGCCCTTGAACAGAATGCTGTCCCCTGTTTTTGCCAGTCGTTTTAATTGTAGCACCACAGGGTCCCGCTTGTCAAACCAGAGCACGTTCTCCGGGGGCATGCCGCCTGCAAGCGCCCCCTCGCAGGTGTATTTCGACTGCGCGCCGTAGGCCAGCAGTATATCGCAGCTCTCGGCCGCCGCCGCCCCCACTTCCCGGTGAAGCTGTTCGGACATCCCGCCCAGCTCCAGCATGTCGGAAAGAACTGCAATCCGGCTGGGCCGCCGCTGCTTCAGCAGGGTGAACGCGGCGCGCATCGAGTCGGGCGCGGCGTTGTAGCAGTCCTCAATAATTCCAATACCATTGTGCTCAAATATGTTCTGCCGCATACCCGCATTCTGGAAATTCTTCAGCGCGGCCACGCAGTCGGCCATGGGCACGCCGTTGTACAGCCCGGCCGCAATCGCCGCCATGGCGTTGAGCACCTGATGCCGCCCCGGCACGCAGATCTCGGCGCGCATGCGCCCCACGGGCGTAACCGCGTCGAAAGACGCGCCCGCTTCATGCAGGCTCACCTTCTCCGCGCGGAACTTCGCCTGCGGGTTATCCACGCCGTAATAGACCGTCTTGTGCTTGCGCGTGCCCTTCAGCCGCCACAGCAGCGGGTCGTCCCCGTTGAGAATGAGCACGCCGTCGCGGGGCAGGCCGCGTTCAATTTCCAGCTTTGCCCGGAGAATGTTCTCCTGCGTTCCCAGGTGCTCGATGTGTGAAAACCCGATATTGGTAATCACCGCAACGTCGGGCCGGGCGATCCTCGTCAGCGCCGCGATCTCGCCGCGCCGGCTCATGCCCATTTCCAGCACCGCCGCCTCGTGCTCCGATCCGAGCCGGAACACCGTCAGCGGCAGGCCGGTCTCGCTGTTGAAATTGCCCTCTGTTTTCAGAGTGTTGTATCTGCACGCCAAAACGGCGTAAATCCATTCCTTTGTCGAAGTTTTTCCCACGCTTCCGGTCACGCCGACAGTGCGCAGCCGGAACATCTTCTTATAGCCGGCCGCAAGCGCGTGCAGCGCCTTGAGCGTGGACGGAACGCGGATCACGCAGCACCCCGGCAGGTCGGGCAGCACAGCGTCCTGCTGCGCCAGTATGGCGACAGCGCCCGCAGCCCGCGCCGCGCCGGCATAGAGATGCCCGTCGGTCGTCTCCCCTTTGAGCGCCACGAACAGGCAGCCCGGCGCCGCGTCGCGCGAATCTATGCAAACCTGATTTACAAATGCGTTTCTGTCGCCCCCGTCGGGCGTTCCACCCACAAGCTGCAGGATCGTTTCCACTGGAATCGGTATCATTCTCTGTGCTCCTCATTCTGACGCGGCCCCTGCCGCGCGGAATTTGTCACTCCTTCAAACCCTTTATCAGTTCCCGTACTATCTCTTTTTCGTCGTAGGGATACACAGTATCCCCAATGATCTGGTAATCCTCGTGCCCTTTCCCGGCCAGCAGCACCACGTCTCCCGGCCGCGCCTGCTCCAGCGCAAACTTTGTCGCGGCCCGCCGGTTCTCAATCACGGCGAACGGCGTGTCGAACCCGTCGAGCCCGGCCAGAATATCCTTGAGAATGGCGTAAGGGTTCTCCCCGCGCGGATTGTCCGAGGTCACG
>CAJLRT010000011.1 GCA_905209135.1 uncultured Eubacteriales bacterium | reverse complement strand
AAGACGACGATGCCGCTGACGATGCCGCCACTGACGACGCCGAGCAAGATGCCGCCTCTCCGCCGGAAGCGCCGGCAGAGGCGTGTTCTGTCCGGCGGCTGCACAGAGGCGAAAACAGGGCGCGCGGGCACAGGCTGCGGCGGCGCGGAAAAAAACGCGCCGGGCCGCGGGGAAAACCGCGGGGCCGCGCCGGGCGGAAGCTCCAACCGGGGCGCGTGGCCGAAAACGGAACAAACAGGCCGCGTCTGTCCGTGCAGGCCGCGGAAACAGGAAACGGCCGCAGGCAAGAGCGATTCTGCCGAAGCGGCGCAGGGCTGACGGGCCGCGGGGTCGTCCCGGCCCCCTGCCGAAACTGTGCCGGGCGGGCCTTTTGTATCAACAGATTGGTTATTCTATTATTCATTATACTATATGTATATACCGGGAGGTACCTTTTCAAATGCAGGACAACAACTACACAGCGGAACAAATACAGGTATTGGAGGGGCTGGAGGCAGTCCGCAAGCGTCCGGGCATGTATATCGGGTCCACATCGGCGCGCGGGCTGCATCATCTCGTCTATGAGATTGTGGACAACTCCATTGACGAAGCCCTGGCAGGCTACTGCAACAATATCTGGGTTACCATCGGGCAGGGAAACGTGATCACCGTCGAGGACGACGGGCGCGGCATCCCCGTCGATATCCAGCAGCAGACCGGCCTTCCGGCAGTCGAGGTCGTGTTCACCATCCTGCACGCCGGCGGCAAGTTCGGCGGCAGCGGCTACAAGGTATCCGGCGGCCTGCACGGCGTGGGCGCGTCGGTTGTCAACGCCCTGTCCGAATACCTCGAGGTGGAGGTGTTCCAGAACGGAAACGTGTACTTCCAGCGCTATGAGCGCGGCGCGCGCGTCGCGCCGCTGGCAGTGACGGGAAAGACGGAAAAGGTGGGCTCCCGCGTCACCTTCCTGCCCGACGGCGAGATTTTCGACGAGGTGGAGTTCGACTTCGACACCCTGCTGACCCGCCTGCGCGAACAGGCCTTTCTCAACGGCGGGGTAAAGATCATCCTGGCCGACAGGCGCGAGGGCCGCGAGCAGGAGGTCTGCCTGCACTACGAGGGCGGGATTGTGAGCTTTGTCGAGTACATCAACGCCAAAAAGAGCGTCGAGGTACTGCACGAGCCCATCTATGTCGGCGTGAAAAAGGAGACGTGCGAGGCGGAGATCGCGCTGCAGTACAACGACTCCTACAACGAGATCATCCTCTCCTTTGCCAACAATATCAACACCACCGAGGGCGGCATGCATGAGACGGGCTTCAAGTCGGGCCTGACCAAGGTGCTCAACGACTATGCGCGCCGCTTCGGCATTCTGAAAGACAACGACAAGAACTTGAGCGGCGAGGACGTGCGCGAGGGCCTGACGGCCGTCATCAGCGTCAAGCTGGAGGACGCGCAGTTCGAGGGCCAGACCAAGACCAAGCTGGGCAACTCCGAGATGCGCGGGCTTGTGGAGGAGCTGATTTCCACCAAGTTTTCCGCGTTTCTGGAGGAGAATCCGGCGGTGGCGCGCAAGATTCTGGACAAATCCCTGCTCGCGTCCCGGGCCAGGGAGGCCGCGCGCGCCGCGCGGGAGCTGACCCGGCGCAAAAGCCCGCTGGAGAGCTCGTCGCTGCCCGGCAAGCTCGCCGACTGCCAGGAGCGCGACGCGTCCAAGACCGAGCTGTTCATCGTCGAGGGCGACAGCGCCGGCGGTTCCGCCAAGCAGGGCCGGGACCGTAAATTCCAGGCCATACTCCCGCTGTGGGGCAAGATGCTCAACGTGGAAAAGGCGCGGCTTGACAAGGTGTACGGGAACGACAAGCTCATGCCCATCGTCACTGCGCTCGGCACCGGGATCAGCGAGGATTTCAATATAGAAAAGCTGCGCTACGGCAAGATTATCATCATGGCCGACGCCGACGTGGACGGCGCGCACATCCGCACCCTGCTGCTCACTTTCTTTTTCCGCTATATGCGCCCGCTCATAGACAACGGGAACATTTACCTGGCCCAGCCGCCCCTGTTCAAGGTGTTCAAGGGCAAAAACGAGCGCTACGCCTTTACGGAGGAGGAGCGCGACCGCTATGCCGCCGAGCTCGGCGGGGACGTGACCATACAGCGCTACAAGGGCCTGGGCGAAATGAACGCAGACCAGCTCGGGGAGACGACCATGAACCCCGCGACCAGGACCATGCTGCGCGTGGAGCTGGAGGACGCCGTCGCGGCGGACGAAATCTTCACCATTCTCATGGGCGACAAGGTCGAACCGCGCCGCGCCTTTATTGAGCAGAACGCGAAATACGTCCGCAACCTCGACGTCTGAGCCATGCCAGAATAACAGCCGCGCGCTCCCGGGCCGGCCCGGAGCACCGTGCGAAAAGGAGCAATATCTATGGAACAAATTCCGGAGGTCAACCCCGCTGGGAAGATTTTCCCGGTAGAAATCAGCAAGGAAATGAAGTCGGCGTATATCGACTATTCGATGTCCGTCATCGTGTCCCGGGCCCTGCCCGACGTGCGCGACGGGCTCAAGCCGGTCCACCGCCGCATTCTCTATACCATGTACGAGGCGGGCCTGTACCCCGACCGCCCCTACCGTAAATCCGCCACCACGGTCGGCGACGTGCTGGGTAAATACCACCCCCACGGCGACGCCGCCGTCTACGACACGCTCGTCCGGCTCGCGCAGGACTTCTCGCTGCGCTATCCGCTCGTCGACGGCCAGGGCAACTTCGGCTCCATCGACGGCGACGCGCCCGCCGCCTACCGTTACACCGAGGCGCGCATGGCCAAGATCGCCATGGATATGCTCTCCGATATTGACAAGGAGACCGTCGACTACCAGCCCAACTTTGACGACAGGCACAAGGAGCCCGTCGTGCTGCCGGCGCGCTTCCCCAACCTGCTCGCCAACGGCTCGACCGGCATTGCCGTCGGCATGGCCACGTCGATCCCCTCCCACAACCTGGGCGAGCTGATCGACGCGATCGAGGCGATTATCGACAACCCCGAGCTCACCTTTGACGAGCTTTTGCAGTATGTGAAAGGCCCCGACTTCCCGACCGGCGGCATCATCCTCGGCTACTCCGGCATCCGCCAGGCCTACTACACCGGGCGCAGCAAGCTCAGAGTGCGCGCCAAGGCCGAAATCGAGGAGTGGAAGGACGGGCGCTACCGCATTGTCGTGACCGAAATCCCCTACATGGTCAACAAGGCGCGCCTTGTGGAGAGCATTGCGGAGCATGTAAAGGACAAGCGCATTGAGGGCATTTCCGACCTGCGCGACGAGTCGGACAAGAGCGGCATGTCCGTCGTCATCGAGCTCAAGCGCGACGCGAACCCGCAGGTGGTTTTGAACCAGCTTTACAAATACACCCAGATGGAGGACACCTTCCCCGTCAACATGATCGCCCTGCACGACGGCGTGCCCCGGACGATGACCCTGCGCGAAATGCTCGACTACTACATCGAGCACCAGCGCGAGGTGACGGTGCGCCGCACCGAGTACGAGCTGCGCAAGCTGCGCGAGCGCGCGCACATCCTGGAAGGGCTCAAGATCGCGTGCGACAATATCGACGAGGTCATCCGCATCATCCGCGCTTCCGCCTCCATCCCCGATGCGAAAAAGAACCTGATCGAGCGATTCGACCTCTCCGAGATCCAGGCCCAGGCCATCGTGCAGATGCAGCTCGGCCGCCTGAGCGGACTGGAGGTCGACAAGATCATGGCCGAATACGCCGAGATCAAGGGCAAAATCCGGGAGCTGGAGCTGATTCTCAGCGACAACGGCAGGATTATGGCGATTGTGAAGGACGAACTGTCCGCCCTGCGCCGCAAGTATGCCGATGAGCGCCGCACCACGATCGACCCGGTCGCGGGCGAGCTGGATATTGAGGACCTGATCAAGGAGGAGACCTGCGTGTTCACCCGCACCCACTGCGGGTACATCAAGCGCGTCCCGGCCGACACCTTCCGCGCCCAGAAGCGCGGCGGGCGCGGCATTACCGGCATGACCACGCGCGAGGAGGACTATGTGGAGGACCTGTTCGTGGCCTCGACCCACGACTATATCCTCTTCTTTACCAGCAAGGGCAAGGTATACCGGCTCAAGGGCTATGAGGTGCCCGAGGGCAGCCGGACCTCCAAGGGCATGAATATCATCAACCTCATAGAGGTGGAGCAGGACGAGAGCATCACGGCGATGATCCGCGTGCACGAGTACGACGACGACAAGTTCCTGACCATGGCGACGCGCCGCGGCATTGTGAAGCGCACCTCCATGCGCGACTACAACACCGCGCGCAAGGGCGGCCTGCGCGCCATTGTCCTCGACGAGGACGACGAGCTGGTCGACGTACGCCTGACAGACGGGACGGACACGCTGATCATCGGCACCCATGACGGCATGGCCATCCACTTCCATGAGACCGATGTGCGGACCATGGGCCGCGTGACCCGCGGCGTGCGCGGCATCCACCTCGGCGGCGGCGACTATGTCGTAGGCATGTCCCGCGCGGCGGCGGGCGCGTCCCTGCTCGCCGTGACCGAGCACGGCTACGGCAAGCGCACGGCGATCGCCGAGTATAAAACCCAGACCCGCGGCGGCAAGGGCCTGCGCAACTACGCCGTGAGCGGAAAGACGGGCAAGGTGGTCGGCATCCGCGCCGTGGACGCGGACGACGACATCATGCTCATCTCCTCCGACGGAATCATCATCCGCATGCAGCTCGACGCCATCCCGCTCATCGGCCGTTCCACACAGGGCGTGCGGCTGATGCGGCTGCAGCCCGACGTTTCCATCGTCAACTTCGCGGTAACGGAGCGCGCGGCGGAGGAGCCCGAACAGGCGGAAGCCGACGGCGCGCCGGAGCCGGACGCGGAGCCGGTGTAAGCGCGCGTGCCTCAGGATAAGCGGACTGATTGAAAAAAGCAGATAAGCATATGGAATCCGAACGCATCGAACAGGCCCTTCCTGTTTGCATGGGTTCGGATTCCTGTTTTTCGATACGCCAGATAGCGCGCGCCCATGCGCCGCTTTTATATGTATGCGCTTAGGCGTTGCGCATGGCATTGTGAATCCGCGCGGCCCGTCAGCCCGTATGCGCGGCGATACGGACGGCGGCGGGAGACGCATGAAAATGATCTGCAGGACCCTGCGCGGCCCCGGCGTTCGGCCGGGCATAAAAAAACAGGACGGCGGAGGCGGTCCCCCGGCGTCCTGTTCGCCCTGCGCGCCGCACAGGGCGCGCATTTTTCCGCGGAGCCGCCGGGAAAGCCGCGCCGGCTGATGCCTTGGCGCGGTTCATACGGCGGTCTGTGTAATCCGATTACTGTCCGTTGGCAATGTCACTCTGGTTCTTCGAGGAGCTGACAGAGCCGGAATGCGAGCCGCTCAGGCCGCTTTCCATATTGCTGACGCCGCTTTTGATATCGCTCTCCATTTTGCTGATGTCGCTGCTGACTTTGTCGGTAGCGCTCTGCAGGTCGCTGCTCAGGCCGCTGCTTGTCATGGAACTGCTCAGCGAGCTCGACGGCTTTTTATTGTTGTCGCAGCCGGCAAGCGTGAACGCAGTCAGCGTAAAAGCAAGGACAATCGCGATTATACCTTTCTTTTTCATACGTCTGTGTCTCTCCATTCGTATTGCTTCATCGAAGCTGAAATTTATACCGTAAATTACGGTATATGGCCAAAACTCTTTGTCCACGTCTCTAGTATAGCCTTTCGTTTCCGGTTTATTCCGAAAAAAAGCGCAAACTGCGCCGGGGCCGCGCTTGTTGAATTTGTTTGGTATTTGTGCTATACTATTTTATTATATAAAGCAAAAATCTGATTTCGGAGGCGCAGTATGGTCACTCGCAGGGCGTCGGGCGAGCAGATACGGACCTGGAAGGATGCGTGGCTCGCGTACAGGGACAAAATTCCGCCCGGAAGAAAGACCGGCGCGGAGATTATCCTTTATCTGCAAAACAGATATGTTCTGACCGAGACGTTCGACGGCGTCGCGCTCGCCGTGATTACGGAAAACGTTGTGCGCAACGAGTGCAACGCGGAAAAGCTGCCGCCGGGGGAAAAGCCGCGGCCGCGCGCTTTCTTTGTGGAAAACGAGGGCGCGGGCGAAAGGCTCTACCGGCTTGCGGCGCAGGAGGACGCGGGCTGGGACACGGACCGGATCTTTGTCGGCGTGGACGCCGCGACGGGGTATTTTTACGTGGAGGGCAGCGAGGAGCTGTGGGACGAGCTGTTCGTCTACCGCGGGCTGGACGAGCTGGACCTGCGGAATTTTGCGCTGACCGGCCAGTATGTGGACCTGTGCCGGCGGCGGGGATTACCGCTTCCGGATTGAATACGGGGGTGCGCGTATGAACAAGGTGAAAATTACAGTTTTAAAAACCACGCTGGACAGAGAGCTGGCCGCCGAGTACGGCGCGGAGGGGCTGACGGCCTGCCCTATGCTGCGGGAGGGTCAGGTCTTTTACGCCGATTACGCCCGGCCCGACGGGCTGTGCGACGAGGCGTGGAAGGCGATTTATCAGTATGTGTTCGCCCTGGCGCACGGCGCGGGCGGGGAGCTGTTCTATTACGGGGACTGGATCCGCAAACCGGGCGTTGCGATTTGTAGCTGCAACGACGGGCTGCGGCCCGTCATATTCAAGCTCGAGTCGACGGATATAGAGGCCGCGCCCGAATACGTGCCTGTGCGCTAGTCCGGCGGGCCTGCGCGCCCGGAACGGCCCGTGTAGGCGGGCGCGGGGTTTTCGATACGGCGTATCTGCCGGGGCCGGACTGCGGGCGGAGCGGAACGGCACGCGCCCACTGCGCGGGCCAGAAAAAGCGGGGAGAAGAAAATGCAGGAGAAAAGCGACACGATATGCGCGCCCATCACGCCCATGCAGGCGGCGGCGGTGGGCGTAATACGGATCAGCGGCCCGGACGCGTTTGCGGCGGCCCGGGCGCTCTTTTCCAAACCGGAGCGGATCCGGCACGGGCAGGCCGTGTACGGCGAACTGCGCGGCGCGGACGGCGGCGTGCTCGACACATGCGTGCTCACCGCCTTTGCCGCGCCCCGCTCCTATACCGGCGAGGACGTGGTGGAGCTTTCCTGCCACGGCTCGCCCACCGTGCTGCGGCTGGCGCTGCGCGCGCTGGGCAGGCTGGGCGTGCGCATGGCGCAGCCGGGCGAGTTCACCCGCCGCGCCTTTGTAAACGGAAAGCTGGACCTGACGCAGGCAGAGGCGGTCATGGAGCTGATCGAGGCGGACAGCCGCCGCGAAGCCGCGGCCGCGGGCGCGCACCTGCAGGGGAGCACGGCCCGTAAGATCGAGGCTCTGCGCGACCGCCTGCTCACCATTGCCGCGGCAATTTCGGCGTATGTGGATTTTCCGGACGACGAGATAGAGCAGACCGGCGCGGCGGAGCTGGAGGCGCAGCTGCGCGGGATCGAGGAACAGGCGCGGGAGCTGCTGCGCGGCTATGACGCGGGCCGGATTGTACGGGACGGCGTGCGCACCGTCATTGCGGGCCGGACGAACGCGGGCAAGTCCTCGCTGATGAACCTGCTCGCCGGCGGCGAATACAGCATTGTCACCGGCGCGCCCGGCACCACGCGCGATATTGTGGAGCGGCAGGTGAGCGCGGGCGGCGTGAAGCTGATTCTGCAGGACACGGCCGGCCTGCGCCGGGCGCGGGCGGAAGCGGAAAAGATCGGCGTGGCGCGCAGTCTGGACGCGGCCTGCGCCGCGGCGCTCGTGCTGTGCGTATTCGACTGCAGCCGGCCCCTGCACGCGGACGACCGCCTGCTCACCGAGCGGACCGAGGGCAAGGACCGGATCGCCGTGCTCAACAAGAGCGACCTGCCCGTCAGGACCGATCTGGAGTATATTCAGGCGCATTTTAAACATATAGTATATACAAGCGCCCTGCAGGGGACGGGGCTGGACGAGCTGGGCGCATGTATTGCGCGCCTGTATCTCTCCGGCGCGCCCGCCGACGCGGACCTGCTCTTTTCCGAACGGCAGTTCGGCTGCCTGGACAGAATGGCGGCGGCGCTGGAGAGCGCGCGCGGCGCCCTGCGCGCGGGCGTGACGCTGGACGCGGTCGGCGTGCTGATAGACGACGCGATCGCATGCGCGGGCGAGATTACGGGCGCAAATGTTTCGGAGGATACGGTCAGGCGTATTTTTGACCGTTTTTGCGTTGGAAAATAGTATAATGCCGGGTAAATAATACCTGCTGTATTGAATATGCGCCGGTTTGCGCGGGGCGTACGCCGCCGGCGCGCATTTCATAAGGGGAGGAAACACATTGCAGTACTATCACGCGGGAGACTATGACGCCGCGGTTATCGGGGCGGGGCACGCCGGAATCGAAGCCGCGCTGGCTTTGGCGCGGATGGGCATGCGCACCGTCCTTTTTACGCTGAATATGGACGCGGTGGGGAATATGCCCTGCAACCCGTCGATCGGCGGGACGGCAAAGGGCCACCTTGTCCGTGAAATCGACGCGCTGGGCGGGGAGATGGGCCTGGCCGCGGACGAGACGTTCATCCAGTCGCGCATGCTCAACCGCGGCAAGGGCCCGGCCGTCCACTCCCTGCGCGCGCAGATCGACCGGCGCGCCTACCAGATGCGCATGAAGCGCGTGCTGGAACAGACGGCGAACCTCTCCCTGCGCCAGGGCGAGGTCACGGCGCTGGAGCTGGATGAAAACGGCTGCGTCTGCGCCGCGCTGACGCGCACCGGCGGCCGCTACTGCGTGCGCGCCGCCGTGATCGCGACGGGCACCTACCTCAACGGCCGGGTCATTATCGGCGAAGCGGTGTATGAGAGCGGCCCGGACGGGATGCAGGCCGCGACGGGCCTGGCCGGATGGCTGGCCGCGCAGGGGCTGGCGCTGCGCCGGTTCAAGACCGGCACGCCCGCGCGGATTCTGAAGCGGAGCGTGGATTTCAGCAAGATGGAAGTGCAGAAGGGCGACGAACCGGTCGTGCCCTTTTCCTTCTGGAGCGCGCCGCTGCACGGCAACCTCGCCGACTGCCACCTGACCTATACCAACGCGCGCACCCACGGCGTGATTCTGGAAAACCTGCACCGCTCGCCCCTGTTCTCCGGCGTGATCGAGGGGGTGGGGCCGCGCTACTGCCCGAGCATTGAGGACAAGGTGAACCGCTTCCGGGACAAGGAGCGCCACCAGCTCTTTGTCGAGCCCATGGGTCTGGACACGGAGGAGATGTATCTGCAGGGCATGTCGTCCTCCCTGCCGGAGGACGTTTATCTGGAAATGATCCGCACCGTGCCGGGGCTGGAGCATGCCGAGATCATGCGCAGCGCATACGCCATCGAGTACGACTGCGTCGACCCGCTCGAGCTGCAGCCCACGCTGGAGTTCAAAAAAATAGGCGGCCTGTACGGCGCGGGCCAGTTCAACGGCAGCTCGGGCTATGAGGAGGCGGCCGCCCAGGGGCTGGTCGCCGGAATCAACGCCGCGCTCGCTCTCAAGGGCGAGCCGCCCTATATCCCGGCGCGCAGCGAGAGCTATATCGGCGCGCTGGTAGACGATCTTGTGACCAAGGGCACGGAGGAGCCGTACCGGATGATGACCTCGCGCTCCGAATACCGGCTGCTGCTGCGGCAGGACAATGCCGACCGCCGCCTGACCGAGACGGGGCGCAGGCTGGGGCTGATCGACGACGCGCGCTACGCGAAGTATCTGGACAAGTGGGAAAAGATCGGGCGCGAGCAGGCGCGCGTGGCGGCGGTGACGGTGCCGCCGTCCGAGGCGGTCAACCGCCTGCTCACGGCGTATGGGAGCGCGCCGATTCAATCCGGCGTGCGCCTTTCCGAGCTCATCCGCCGTCCGGAGCTCGGCTATGCGGCCCTTGCGCCCTGCGACCCGGACAGGCCCGACCTGCCCGCCGCCGTGTGGGAGCAGGTTGAGATCTCGCTCAAGTACGAGGGCTACATCCGCCGCCAGCAGGCGCAGGTGGACGCCGCGCGCAGGCTGGAGGCGCGCCGATTGCCGGAGGACGCGGACTACCATTCGATTCAGGGCCTGCGCATCGAGGCGCGGCAGAAGCTCAGCCGCGTGCGGCCCCGTTCGCTCGGGCAGGCTTCGCGCATATCGGGCGTGAGCCCCGCCGACGTTTCGGTGCTCATCCTGTGGCTGCGCTCCAGAGAACAGCCGCGCGGCGACGGCGGCGGGGAGGAATAGCGGCGCGCCCAGGCGCGGAATGCGGGCGGCATGCGCGGCGCGCCGGGTGTGCATGGCGCGTAAAAAACAGGCCCCGCGCCCTGCGGCCCGTACGGGTCGCCGCGCGGATGAACCGGCGCTCTCGCGGCGGGTTCGGCCCGGGAGCAGAAGCGGAGTCCTGCGCGGCGCGGGGGAGCTTTGCGCGGGACGGATGCGCCGCAGAAAAAGGGGGCCGCGCCCCGGGGAGCGGCAGTGATATGAATGCAACGCGCAGGGCTTGTGGAAAAGGCGCGCAGGGAGGAAAGGGTATGACCGACGAAAGAGCATGGATTGCAGAATACATAGAGGCGTTTGCGGCGGCGCGCGGCTTTGTGCTGCCGCCGTCCGCGCCCGCGCTTTTTGCCCGCTACGCCGCGTTTCTGCTCGAGCAGAATGAGAAGATGAACCTCACCGCGCTGAAAACGCCGCGGGCCGTGGCCGACGGGCATTTTCTGGACAGCCTCGCGCCTGTGGCCATGGGGCTGATTGCGGACGGGAGCCGGATCATCGACGTCGGCTGCGGGCCGGGCCTGCCGGGCCTGCCGCTGCGCTTCGCGCTGGAAAACAGCGATGTGACGCTGGTGGACAGCCAGCAGAAGCGGGTGCGGTTTATGGAGGCGTTTATCGCCGGCGCGGGCCTTGACGGCGCGCATCCGGTCTGCGCCCGCGCGGAGGTCCTGGCGGCCGACGCCGCGTTCCGGGAGCAGTTCGACGCGGCGGTTTCGCGGGCTGTCGCCAGCCTGCCCGTTCTGTGCGAGCTGTGCCTGCCCTTTGTGCGCGTCGGCGGCGTGATGCTCGCCTACAAGGGCCGCGGCGCGCGGGAGGAGGCGGACGCCGCGCGCGGCGCGATGGCGGCGCTCGGCGGCAGGCTGCTGCGCGTGGAAAACGCCGGGCTTGCCGGTGAGCAGGACGGGCACTGTATCATAATCGTCGAAAAAACTGCGCAAACCGCTAAAATATACCCTAGAAAATACGCGAAAATAACAAAGAATCCGCTATAATCCGACACGGTTCCCCACCTCCGCCTGGCGAATGGGCGCGAATCCTGCGGTTTTGCGCGAACGGCGCCGAATCCTGTTGATAAAAAATAATTGGATATTTATTCCAGTTATGGTATCATTAGGGTGAGGTGATTCATATGGACAGGCAGTACCGCGATTACAGCATCAGGCAGATTCCCGTGAACCGGCTTCGCCCCGACCCCGGACAGGCGCGCCGGCAGTTTGACCAGAGGGATATCGAGGAGCTTGCGCTCAGCATCCGGCAGGTGGGCATTCTGCAGCCGCTGCTTGTGCGCAGGGACGACGGCGAATACCAGATTGTTGCAGGGGAGCGCAGGCTGCGCGCCGCAAAAATGGCCGGTCTGTCCGTTCTGCCCTGTATTATATGTAATTTTGACAGCGAAAAGGCCGCGGTTGCATCAATGATTGAAAACCTGCAGCGCAAGGATCTCAATCCGTTTGAAGAGGCTGCGGGAATCCGGCGGCTGATGCTGCTGCTGAACCTGACGCAGGAGGAAGTCGCCAAAAGGCTGGGAAAAGCGCAGTCGAGCGTTGCGAACAAGCTGCGCCTGCTCGCGCTGGACGAAGCCCTGCGGCGCCGGATTCTGGACGCGGGGCTCACCGAACGCCATGCCCGCGCCCTGCTGACGGTGCCGCAGGCGGACCGCGCAGCCGCGCTGGAATACATCATAGAGCACGAGCTGAACGTGGAGGCGGCGGAACGCTATATCAAGCTGCAGCAGTCGTCCGTCAAACAGCACAGGAAGCCGAAAATTTATTTTAAGGATCTGCGGATATTTATAAACACCATAGACAAGTCGATCAAGTACCTTGCCAGCGCGGGAATCCAGGCCGACGCGAAAAAGACGGAGGACGAGGAGTATATTCACTATACCATTAAAATTCCCAAAAGCCGGGCGAGCGCGGCGGATGCGCAAAAAAAAATAGGGTGACATAGGCGGCGCATGCCGTCCCTATATACCCGCGGCCGGCGACACAGTAAAAGCCCGTGCGGCGCATGGGCGGAAAGAGGATAGGACAGCTTGGAGAGCCGGCGGAGACAGGAGCCGGGCCCCGCAGAGGGGCCCGGCTTTTTTGCATTGTTCCACGTGGAACAATACGCGCCTGAGAGCAGGGCGCGCGCGGAACACAAGGGCACAGGCGCGGGCAGGGGCATATCCGGCAATGCGGGCCGGTACAGGGAGGCTGGGGAGAATCAGCGGAGGCGCGCAGGCCGCCGCGCCGCAGGCGGGAACAGGGCCGGCCTAAGAATCAGGCGGCGGGGCAGGCCCGCCGCGAAGCAAAGCAGGCCGCAGAAAAAAAGCGGCAGCGCCGGGACGCAGGAGAAAGTGCCGTGGTATAGGAAGCGGCGCCGGGCGGCAGATAAAGATCAAAAAAGCCTGCGGCAGAACGGCAGCAACCGGACCGCAGGAAGATAGCGCCGGCGCGGCGGCGCAGACGTGAGACAGGCCCCGCGCGGCAGGATAAAAAGCGGAGGCGCAGGCCGCAGGTAAGGGGCTGGCCGCCGCGCCGCATGCAAAAGCCGGAATGCGGGACAGCCGGAAAAAACGGATAAAACGGCGGCGAGCGGGGGAACGGGAGGCGGAATATGAAAACGGCAAAAGGGCCGGCGCAGCGGGAAACGGCAAAAGAGCCGGCGCAGCGGAAACGGCAAAAGGGCCGGCACAGTGGGAAACAGCAAAGGAGCCGGCACAGCGTAAAACGACAAGGGCCGGCGCAGCGGGAAATAGCAAGGGGCGTGCGCAGTAGGAAACGGCAAAAGAGCCGGCGCGGCGTAAAACGGCAGAGCCGGAGCACCGGCGCGCCCAGCCAAAAATAAATTGTTCCACGTGGAACAACCCCCCTTTTTCTCCGGACTGTTTTATGATATAATAACATCCATCAGGGTGACCCCGTTCCCCCGGAGGGGGAGGGGTCGGAAAGCGCGCGCGCGGGCTGCCATGGCCCGCCCGCGCCGGGGAGATGAAAAAATGGGGAAAATTATAGCTGTTGCAAACCAGAAAGGCGGCGTGGGCAAGACCACGAGCGTGATCAACCTGAGCGCGGCGGTTGCGCTGCTCGGCAGGCGCACGCTGCTTGTAGATATGGACCCGCAGGGAAACGCAACGAGCGGCTGCGGCGTGAACAAGCGCAAACTCGAAGGCTCGGTCTACACGGCGCTGGCCCGCCCGCAGGACACGGCGGCCTGCATTCTTAAAACGGCTACCGCCAACCTCTTTCTGCTGCCCTCCAGCATGGATCTCGCGGGCGCGGAGCTGGAGCTTGTGGGCCTGGCCGAGCGGGAAAGCATGCTCAAGCGGGCACTTGACGCGGTGCGGGACGATTTCGACTTTATTTTTATCGACTGCCCGCCCTCGCTCGCCCTGCTTACGCTCAACGCCCTGTGTGCCGCGGACAGCGTGCTAATTCCCATTCAATGCGAATATTTTGCGCTGGAGGGCCTGTCCCAGCTCACCAACACCATCAAGCTCGTAAAGCGCAACTACAACCCCGCGCTGGAGATTGAGGGCGTGCTGCTCACCATGTACGACGGGCGGCAGAACCTGAGCATCCAGTCCGCGGAAGAAGTGAAAAAGTATTTCAACGACAAGCTGTATACCGCCGTGATCCCGCGCAATGTGCGGCTGTCGGAAGCGCCGAGCTACGGCATGCCCATTTTTGAGTATGACCGGTTCTGCAAGGGCGCGCTGGCATATAAGGCGGTAGGCGAAGAATTTCTGAGGAAAAATGCGGGAGAACAGTCATGAAAAAAGGATTGGGCAGGGGCCTGGACGCCCTGTTTCAGGACAATGAGTCGGAAATCGCGCAGGCCGCGGCGGGCGGTGCGCCTGCGGAAGTCGCGGTCGCGGATATAGAGCCAAACCGCGGCCAGCCGCGCCATATGTTTGACGAGGAAAAGCTGCGGGAGCTGGCGGATTCCATCCGCGAGCACGGCGTCGTTTCGCCGCTGATCGTATCGGAGCTGGACGGCGGCCGGTACCGGATTATCG
>CAJLRT010000010.1 GCA_905209135.1 uncultured Eubacteriales bacterium | reverse complement strand
CGGTCACCGGATGTGTAAAGCCGAGAACCTTGGCATGCAGGCACTGACTGTCCAGCCCAAACGGGTTTTTCCCCGCGCCGTATACCCGGTCCCCGGCCAGGGGATGGCCGATGTGCGACATATGCACGCGGATCTGATGGGTGCGTCCGGTCTCCAGCCGGCACTCCACATGGCTGTAACCGGGGTATTCGGCGAGCACGCGGTAGTTTGTGGCGGCGTTTTTCGCGTTTTTATCCGTGACGGCCATTTTTTTGCGGTCGGCGCCGCTGCGGCCGATCGGCGCGTCGATTCTGCCCTCGGGCTCCGGGAGCCTGCCCACGACCACGGCCTGATAAACGCGCTCCATCGTATGCGCTTTGAGCTGTGCGGACAGGCTCTGATGCGCACGGTCGTTCTTTGCAATAACAAGCAGGCCGCTCGTATCCTTATCGATCCGGTGGACGATGCCCGGACGCTGCACGCCGCCTATGCCCGAAAGGTCGCCGAAACGGGCCAGAATGGCGTTGACCAGCGTTCCGTCCGGATTGCCCGCCGCGGGATGGACCACCATCCCTTTCGGTTTATTGATGACCGCAAGGGATTCGTCCTCATAGACAACGTCGATCGGGATCGCCTGCGGCTGTGCGGCAAGGGGGACCGGGTCGGGCAGCGTCACCGCCACTTCGTCGCCGGCGCGGACCAGGGCGCGTTTCTGCACCTGCGCGCCGCCGAGCAGAACATGCCCTCCGTCGCAGAGGCGGGCGGCCTGCGTGCGGGATACATCGTCCAGAACAGAGGCCAGAAAGGAATCGATCCGCTGCCCCTGCTGGGACTCATTCACACACAGTAGAATCGTCCGCATGTTCGGGCACCTTCGCCTTATCCGTATGGCCTTTATCAATAAACAGATACGTGACAAGAAACCAGATTCCGCCTATGGTAATGAACACGTCGGCAATGTTGAAGATGGCAAAGTTGATCAGGCGGAAATCAAACATATCGACGACAAAGCCGTACAAAAACCGGTCGATCAGGTTGCCCATGCCGCCGGCGGCCACAAACAGCAGCGGGAGCTTATAGGCGGGGCGAAGCTTTTTGAAAAAAACAAAGTAGAGCAGAACCAGGCTCAGCGCGGCTGTAATGACGATAATAATCCAGGTGTGATCACTCAGAATGGAAAAGGCAGCGCCGGTGTTTTCCGTGTACGTGAGATGAAACACGTCCTGAATGACCGGTATGGTGCCGACCGGCTCCAGCGCGACGAGCGCCCAGACCTTTACGGCCCTGTCCAGAACCAGTATCCCGAACAGGATGAGTATAGATGTTATCATTCCGTCCTCTCTCCCACCGATTTATATGCAAAGCTGAGTAATCCGATCAGGGATTACTCAGCATGTATCGGTGCATATACAGATTTGAGAATCAGCCAAAGTTAATGGAATTGAATTTTTCGTCGTCCTCTTCAGGTTCTTCCGGCAGCGCCGCCTCAGGTTCCGCCTCCGGCTCCGCCGAAACCGCTTCCGGCTCCGCGGCGGATTCTTCCTCCGCGTCGGCGGGTACGATCTCAAGCTCGCGGACTTCTTCCTGCTCCGGCTCCGGTTTCTCGTAGTTGGGCAGGGCGGAAATGATCTCGATATGGGACTTGTATGTAGTGAGAAGCTGGCTCTTGAAGTCGTTGACTTCCACGCGGATCATCTCAAAGTGCGCGTTTGCGTCCGCAACTCGCTTTTCGGCCGTGTCCACCATTTCGGTTGCAACCCGGTTCGCCTCGCCGATGATCTGTTCCGCGCGGGACTCGGCGTCCGTCAGGGACTTGTTCACAAGCCGCTGCGCGTCTACCAGCGCATCCTTGATATAGTCCTCATCCTTCCGGTACTCCGCTATTTTTTCCACAAGCACGGTGATCTTCTTGGTGAGGGTTTCGTTTTCTTCCGTCAGTTGTTTATAGTCAGCCGCAATGCGATCGAGAAAGGCATCGACCGCCTCACATTTGTAGCCGCCAAAAGCCGCCTTTTCCAGTGGGTATTCCTCAATGTCTTTCGGTGTTAACATGTGAATCGTGCACTCCCTTACCTCATATGAATTTATTTATGATTACGTGATAACGTCCCTTTCCGGACATCCGCCCGTCAAAGGTGAAAAGGTACTTGCCGCTCCCGCGGACGGAAATCCGGCATTCCTCCTTCAATCCGAAAGCGGGATTTGTTATATTAACCGCGTCCACAAACACCTTGCCGCTTTTGACCAGATCGGCGGCCGCAGCGCGGCCGACCCCGCAGCAGAGACTGACGACGCTGTCCAGCCGCAGCGACGCGACTGTACCGGCAATGGTTTTATATTCGCGGATAATATCCAGCTTGTCCGGCGCATCCACAGGCAAACACCGCACCGACTGCCTTCCCACGCGAGACAGCTCATCCTGAATAAGCCTGTCGGCCGGGGGCAATACAAACAGGGCCTGTCCATCGCCTGTCTTTATAATATCACCAATTCGCTCCCGTTTCAAGCCCAAAGCTAAAACTGATCCCAAAATATCCCTGTGAGTCACAGGGTCATGGCTCTGGACCCGTATTGCCCGGATAGGCGGAAACGCAGGCTCGTCCGGCTCCCTGTACAGCGATGCAACACTGCGCTCGCTGTCCGGATAGCCGCCGAAAAACCGCACCTGCACGCCTTCCCTGCCCGCAACCGCTGCAACGACCGCCTGCTGCCGTACATCGCAAAAACCGGTATAGGGGCTCCCGCCGTTCCACACATCGTCCACAAGGTCGAACACATGGGATGCAAAGATGCGTTCGTCGTCCGAAAACTGGCGCAGAAACGCCTTGCGGTCCCCCATATCACAGAATCATCCGGAGCAGGGAGATGATCATCAGCACGACAACCGGAGAAAAATCAACCGGCATACGCGCCAGCGCCGGCACTTTGTTCAGCAGGCGGCGGACCGGCTCCAGAACGGGATTCGTGATGAGCGATAGCACATTATAGACTTTATACAGCAGTTCGCTGCCCGCCATCATGACGAAAAAAGAGAGCAGCGCGCGCACGACGATCATAAGAGACAGAATATCCAGCAGCGAATAGATGATAAAGCGAACGACCTGATAAGCGCCCATTACAGCATAAAGGAATCTGACTCAATCCGGTCCAGGCCCTCGCCGGAAAATTCGGAGCCGCCGGGGATGATCAGATACGTGCCGACCGAAACGTTTTTGATCTGCGCGCCTACGGCGTAGGCCGTTCCGCTCAGAATATCGATAATCCTTCTTGCGAGGTCCTTCCCGGTGCCTTCCAGGTTGAGCACTACGGTCTTTTTCGCAATGACATGGTCCGCGATGGAAATGGAATCGTCAAACTTCTCCGGGCGCACAAGCACAAACTGCGGACCTGCGCCGGTATACGGCTTTGTCTGCGGACGGGGGTTGCGGGCAGCGGAGTTGATCGTCTCGCTGATATCGACACTCTCCTCTTCCTGCTCTTCGTCCTCGTACTCCATATATTCGTCGTCAATTTCTCCGCTCATCATATTCTTGAGCTTATCAATCACACCCATGTTTATCCTCCTACTATTTGCGGCCTTCCGCCAAAGATGCCCGTCCCGATCCGGACGAGGTTCGCGCCGTGCGCGATCGCCTCCTCGAAATCACCGGTCATTCCCATAGACAAAAAGCTCATAGAGATATTATCTTGCTTTTTACGCCCAATGTCAATAAATAACTCATACATTCTGTCAAAAAATGTGTGAATTTTCTCGTCGCCCCTGTCAAGTTTTGGCAGAACTGACATCAGACCGCATATTTTTATATGTGAATATTGTGCAAGCTGCTGCACCGCGCTCTGGATCTCCTCCGGAGCAAATCCGTACTTTGAGACCTCGCCGCCGATGTTGATTTCCAAAAACACATCCACTGTCCGGCCGAGCAGCCCTGCCTGGCGGTCAATTTCAGCGGCCAGGCGCACCGAATCCACCGACTCAATGCAGTCGACCTTGTCTATGATGGATTTCACCTTGTTCGTCTGCAGATGGCCGATGAAGTGGACGGCGCTCTTCCCCCGGATTTCCGGGTATTTCGCCACAAGTTCCTGCGCCTTGTTCTCGCCCACAGCACGGATTCCGCAGCCGACCGCCTCCAATATCCGCGCGGGCTCTACCGTCTTGGTGACGGCGACAAGGGTGATATCCTCTGCGCGGCGGCCGCTTTTCTGCGCGGCGGCGGCAATCCGAGCCTGTATGTTTTCAATGTTCTCCCGAATGGACATAGGCACACTCCTAACCCTTATGACGGCTTAACGATCTTGCCGTCGTACAGATCACGGCCGGCGATGACGACGTCGTCGTTCGCGACGAGCGACGAGCCCTCGGCGGCCTTGATAATGACGTATTCATCGGCGGAATAGACGATGTCCACCGCGGAAAACGTGACGATTTTGCCCTTGAGGACATAGACGCCGACGACATTGTCCACATAGCGGATCGCGTCCTTGCTGACACGGTAGCCGCTGTAAGTTTTTGTAACAATTTCAACTGGCTGGCGGCGGGCGGAGGACAGCATTTCCAGCTTGCGGATGCTGGAGATGACAACCGCCCTCTTCCCGTTTTCCGGCGCGGAGACGGAACGGACTGTGGCCTGCACCGTATCGTCCGAAGTCTCGGGGAAACGGACGGTAACGGAATCCCCTTCCTCGAATGCCTGATCTTCCGGCACAGTAAACGCGTAGGTCCACTCAAAGCCCTCTACGACGGCGCCGCGATATCCGGCGGCGGGGTCCTCTGAAAAGGAAAACGCCATCATCTCCTGCAGGCCGCCCGGCGTGAGTCCCTCCAGCCTGTCCGTCGTAAAGACGCCCTCCGCACCGTCGTAGGCGGAGGTGAAATACCCTGAGACGGGAGCGGCGACCGATTCCAGAACCCTGCCGCTGCCCGACGTCATGGCGTTCAGCTCCTGCTCCAGGGCCTCAATCTGCTCCTTGGTCACCTGCGCGCTGCCGTTGATGATGGCGCGCTTGTTCATAAGCCGCTCCAGTTCGCGCAGCTTGGGCTGGGCAGACTCGGCGCTGCCTGCGTCCGAATCGTCCAGGATGCTGTAAATGGTCTGGTTAATCTGCTCGTCCAGCCTTGTGATATCATAGTCGAACAGGCTCCCCGCCTCGTATATGTCCCGCAGGCTGTCAAGCTGCAGCTCTAGGTTGCGCACGTCGTCCAGGAAAGACGTGTCGCCCGAATTTTCGTAAATCACCGCAATCCGGTCCGACAGCGCCACCTTTTCCCCGTCGGACACCGAATAGTCGCAGCCGCCCGCATAGTCGGACTGTATGACGCGCTCATTGCGGAAAAACATACCGTCCGCCGTGATTTTCTCCTCGGTTGTATACTCCCGCAGCCGGGCGATTTCCACATCCTTGGAGAACAGGCCGACAATCTGCACCGCGGCGTATACAATGAGAACCAGGATGAGAAGATACATCAATATTCGATTGACCAGCGGCTGCTTGCCGACTTTACCTGCCATGCTCACGCGCTCTCCTATAACACTTGTTCAGACTGGTTTGAACCGCTCAGAATTGCCACCGGGCGTTCCGGGATAATGGTAGAGAGCGCATGCTTATACACCAGGTTCTGCTGGCGGTTGCACTCCAGAACAACGACAAAATTGTCAAAGCCCTTCACCGTACCGCGCAGCTGCACGCCGTTTGTCAAAAATACCGTGACCGGAATTCTGTCCTTTCTGACCATGTTGAGAAATACATCCTGCAAAACAATATTTTTGTTCATGTTTCTACCTCCTTCGTTTGCGGCTATTATATCATGGACTTACAAAATTTTCCAGCGTTTTTTGCGCTTTGTCGAAAACTTTTTCGCCGTCGCCGTCCACCTCGAACCAGACGACCGATGCGTCGCGCTGAAACCAGGTGAGCTGGCGCTTGGCGTAACGGCGGGAGTTTTGCTTGATGCTGGCGACCGCTTCGTCAAGGGATATGCTTCCCGCGCGGTATGCCGCCAGCTCCTTGTAGCCGATGCCCTGCATGGCCTGCGCCGCGGGACTGACCCCCTGCGCGAGCAGGCCGTCCACCTCTTTCAGCAGGCCGCGTGCCATCATGGCGTCCACCCGCCTGTCGATTCTTCGGTAAAGCTCCTGCCTGTCGGCAAACCGGAGCCCGATCTTGAGGCACTCGTACCGCGGCGGACGCTTCGACTGCGCGGCGAGCTCCGCCATGGTCTTTCCCGTAGCCCGATACAGCTCCAGCGCGCGTATGACGCGTTTTACGTTGTTTGCATGCGTTTTTTCCGCATACTCCGGGTCGTGCGCCCGGAGCTTTGCGTGCAGCGTGTCCGCGCCGTATTCCCGCGCATACTGCTGCAGCGAGGCGCGGTAGGCCGGATCGGCCTTGTCGCCGGCAAACTGCGTATTCCCGATCAGGCTGTCCACATACAGGCCGGTGCCGCCCGCGACGACCGGCAGACGGCCCCTGGAAAGTATGCCGGCGACGGCCCGCTCCGCGTCCCGGCAGTAGTCGGCGACGCTGTAAGCGCCGTCCGGCGGCACGACGTCGAGCATATGATGGGCGACGCCCCGCATTTCCGCCGCGGTGATTTTGGCGGTGCCGATATCGAAGCCTCTGTAAATCTGCATGGAGTCGGCGGAGACGACCTCTCCGCCGAATTGCAGCGCCAGCGCCACGGCCAGGTCGGATTTCCCCGACGCCGTCGTGCCGACGATACATACGAGTTTCGGCAGGCACATATCACACGATCCTCTTGAAGAATTTTTCAAAGTCGCGCTTTGTCAGGGTATAGATCAGCGGCCGGCCGTGCGGGCAGTATTTCAGGTCGGGCCGCGAGAAGAGCTGTTCCAGCAGCGCTTCGTTTTCACGCGGGTCGTTTTTCTGCCCGGCCTTGACGGCGGCCTTGCAGGCCGTGACCGCGCGGATACTGTCCAGCTTGGAAAGCTCCGCGCCGCCCTTTCCCGCGAGCAGTTCGTCCGCGATTTCAGCGAGGGCCGTCTCCACATCGTCGTCGTCGAGCACATGCGGCACGGCGCGCACCGTGAGCGTTCCGCCGCCCAGATCGCCGATTTCAAACCCGCAGCGCTCCAGACTCTCCGCATTTTCCAAAAGCGCGCTTTTTTCCCGCTTGCCCAGCAGGAGCGTACGGGACAACAGCAGCGGCTGGCTGACAGGCGTGTCGCCGGCCTGCGCAAGCTGGTCGTATAAAATGCGCTCGTGGGCGGCGTGTTTGTCCACAAAATACACTTCGTCGCCGCGCTGGGCGATCAGATATGTGCGCAGGACTTCGCCGATATAGAGCACCGGTTCCGCCGGCTCCGGCTCGGCGGACGCGGGAACTGGTTCGGGCTCGGCTGCCGGCGCGGGGGGCTCTATGCGGAACGTGGGCAGGCTGGACGGCGCCGCGGGCGACGGCTTGAACGCCGGCGGCATGACGCCGACCGGAATCGCGCCCCCGCTGTCGGCCAGGGTGCTGACCGCGTCGTATTTCGGCGGGGCGGGAACGCCGCCGTACAGGTTCACGGGCGCGGCGGAATCGCGGCAGGCCGTCCCCGTCCGGCTGAAAGCGCTCTGCCCGCTGAAAGCGGACGCGCCCGCCGCCGGCCTGGGCGGACCGGTCGGCGCGGACATGGCGGGCTGGACGGCCTCCTGCTCGAAGAAAGCGGAGAGGTCGCGTTTGGGCGCGGGCCGGATTGTGCTTTTTCCCGGCTCCTGCGCGGGCCGTGTATCCGGCCTGGCCGTAAACTGCTGGCCCTCGCCGCGCAGCGCTTCGTGCACGGCGCGCAGCATATAGTTGAAAATCTCGTTTTCATCCGAGAATTTGACAACGCTCTTTGTGGGATGGACGTTTACGTCGATGCGCGCAGGGTCGACGGCGATGTGCAGAATGCAGCCGGGGAATTTGCCGGCCATGATGCTGCCTTTGTACGCCGCGTCCAGAGTCGCGTACAGCGTCTTGGACTGTACCGTCCTGTCGTTGATGAAAAAATACTGCATATTCCTGTTCCCGCGCGCGAACAGGGGCTTTGTAATATAGCCAGTGATGGACACGCCGTTCACCTTGTACTCGACCGGCAAAAGGGCCTCCGCCACTTTCGCGCCCAGCACGGCGTGGACTGCGTTTCGGAGCACGCCGTCGCCCGGCGTGAACAGCTCTTCCCTGCCCTGGCTGATTACGCGGAAGGAGATTTCGGGATGCGAGAGGGCGAGCCTGTCGGCAAGGGCGAGGATGGCGCTCGTCTCGCTGCGCACGGATTTGAGAAACTTCTTGCGCGCGGGCGTATTGTAAAACAGGTCCGAGACGGTGATGACCGTTCCGTCCGGGCAGCCGAACGGCGCCTGCTCGGCAAGGGTTCCGCCCTCCATGCGGACCAGCGTGCCGGTCTCGTCCTCGGCGCGCTTGGTCACCAGCCGGACCCGGGCCACCGCCGCGATGGAGGCGAGCGCCTCGCCGCGGAAGCCGAGGGTCTGGACCCGGTATATGTCCTCCGCGCGGCGGACCTTGCTCGTGGCATGGCGCAGAAAGCAGGCGCGCGCGTCGGCCTCGCTCATGCCCGAGCCGTTGTCCTGCACGCGGATGCTGGTTGTGCCGCCGTCCGATATATCCACGGTGACGGCGGAAGCGCCGGCGTCAATGGCGTTTTCCACGAGTTCCTTGACGACCGAAGCGGGGCGTTCCACAACCTCTCCGGCCGCGATCAGCTGGGCGGTCTCTTTTGGCAGTACGGCAATTTTGTCCATTGGCTCCCTCCGATTCGAGGCTATTGCTTTGCTTTATGGACGAGCTGGTGCAGCTTGTTCAGCCCCTCGATGGGCGTGAGCACGTCCACGTCGATATCCTTCAGTTCCTGATAGAGTTCATTGGGCAGATTTCCGGCCAGCGACATCTGTTCAAACTCCAGGTCGAACTGGCGGGCCGTGCCCCGGATTCCCTTCGTCCCGCCCGTGTGCAGGGCGAGGCTTCCCAGAATTTTTTTGGCGTTCGCAATCACCGCGTCCGGGATGCCGGCCAGCTTCGCCACCTCAATGCCGTAGCTGTCGTCCGCGCCGCCGCGGATAATCTTGCGCAGGAACACGATGTCGTCCCCGCGTTTTTTGACTGCGATCTGATAGTTTTTCACGCCCTCGATTTCGCCTTCGAGCGACGTGAGCTCGTGGTAGTGGGTGGCGAACAGGGACTTTGCGCCGAGGCATGCGCTGTCCGCCGTGTATTCCAATACGGCGCGGGCGATGGACATGCCGTCGAACGTGCTGGTGCCGCGGCCGATTTCATCGTAGATTACAAGCGATTTTTCCGTTGCGTTTTTGAGGATATGCGCGACCTCCGTCATCTCCAGCATAAAGGTGGACTGGCCCGAGGCGAGGTCGTCCGACGCGCCGACGCGGGTGAAGATCTTGTCCACGATCCCGATCTCGGCGCTCTGCGCCGGGACAAAAGAGCCGATCTGCGCCATGAGCACGATCAGCGCCACCTGCCGCATATATGTGGACTTGCCGGCCATATTGGGGCCGGTGATGATGAGCAGGCGGTCGCCGCGGTTGTCCAGATACGTGTCGTTGGGGACGAACAGGCCGCCCTGCAGCATGGTTTCGACCACGGGATGCCGGCCGCCGGTGATGCGGATGGCGTCCGAATAGGTGACGACGGGCATGACGTAGTTGTTCTTTTCCGCAAGCGCCGCAAAGGAGCAGAGCACGTCCGCCTGCGCGAGCGCGGTGGCGTTGCGCTGAATGCTGCCGAGCGACTCGGTCACGCGTTCGCGCACCTCGCAGAACAGCTCGTATTCGAGCCGGGAAAGCTTCTCGGAAGCGCTCATGATCTGGTCTTCGAGTTCCTTGAGTTCGGCGGTGACATACCTTTCGCAGTTCGCCAGGGTCTGCTTGCGGATATAGCGCTCCGGCGCCATGCCGATATTGGATTTCGTGACCTCTATGTAATAGCCGAAAACCTTGTTGTAGCCTATTTTCAGGTTCTTGATCCCGGTGGCGTCCCGCTCCTTGCGCTCCATCTCGGCAATCACGCTGCGGGTGTCGTTGAGCAGGCTGCGCAGCCTGTCCACTTCCTCGTGGTAGCCGTCCCGGATCAGGCCCAGTTCGCGCACGGAAAACGGGCAGTTTTCGGAAATGGCGGACAGAATATGCCCGGACAGCGCGTCCAGCGGGTCCAGTGCGCCGTTGAGGGCGCGCAGGTACTCTGACTCCAGCGGCTGGAGCGACGCCTTGATGCCCGGGATGTTGCGCAGGGTCCCGGCCAGGGCCAGCAGGTCCTTGCCCCCCGCCGTGTTGTAGACGACCTTCGTCATCAGCCGTTCTATGTCGTAAATGCCGTCCAGCTGTTCCGTGAGCTGCACGCGCGCAGCATAGTTTTCCTTGAGCGCCTGCACGGCGCTGAGGCGGCGGTTGATTTCCGCCTGGTTGACGAGCGGCTGCTCGATCCAGCTGCGCAGGAGGCGGCCGCCCATGGATGTTCGGGTCCGGTCCATAACGCCAAGCAGAGAGCCGTGCTTTTTGCGGTCGCGCATGGTCTCGCACAGTTCCAGGTTGCGGCGGGCGGTCAGGTCGAGCTCCATGAAACGGGTGTTGGTGTATACGGACAGCTTGTTGCAGTGCTCCATTTTGCTAAACTGGGTTTGATACAGGTAGGAGAACAGGCCGCCGAGCGCGCGCACGCCCGGGCCGTTCTCGGACAGGCCCAGTTCCGCAAGCGACGACGCGTGGAACTGGTTCTGCACGACGCCGCGGCACGCCTCGCAGTCGAAATCCTGCGCGGGCCGTTCAGTGATTGCGCACAGCAGGCGCTCCCGCGCAAAGCGGAGCACCTTGTCCGGCAGTTTCCCGCTGTATACCAGCTCCGCCGGCGCGAACTTGCCGATCTCATTGACGACGTTCTGTTCAATCGCGCTGCTGATTTCCGTTGCATAGACGTCGCCTGTCGAAATATCGGCGAATACGACGGCGGCGGCATCGTCCGCAAAATACATGCCGGCTATATAGTTGTTCTTCGTCTCGTCCAGAAACTTGGTGTCGATCACGGTGCCGGGCGTGATGACGCGCACGATCTCGCGCCGGACAAGGCCTTTGGCCTGCGCCGGGTCCTCCGTCTGCTCGCAGATGGCGACTTTATACCCCTTTGCGATCAGACGGTTGATATACGCTTCGCTGCTGTGGTACGGCACGCCGCACATGGGGGCGCGCTTGTCCTGCCCGCAGTCCCGGGCGGTCAGGGTCAGGTCCAGCTCACGGGACGCGAGCTCCGCGTCCTCGAAAAACATTTCGTAAAAGTCGCCCAGCCTGTAAAAGACGATACAGTCCCGGTTTTCTTCCTTGATCTGGCAGTACTGCGTCATCATCGGGCTCATAGCCTGCGTTTTCGCCATCTGTTTTACTCCCTAATTGTCTTGTATGTCTGTTTCCCGTCAGTGGCAGCCGGAACAGGAGGCGCAGCCGCCTGAACAGCCGCCGGCGTCCTCGCCGTTGATTTCAAAGTTGATCAGGTTGTACACCTGCTGCAGGAATTTGTCGTAAGCCGCCTGCTTCTGCACTGCGGCCTGCGCAACCTCGCTTTTCATAATGCGGTCGTACAGTTCCTGCATGCTCTTCTGCGCCTGCTCGATTTTCGCCATGTCCTTCTCCCCTGCCGAGCGCTCGTCCATCAGCGTCTGGCGCGCTTTGTTAAACTCGCCCACCAGCGCCTGCAGCGGCGCGTCGGCATGGTAGAGCGCGTCCGCCTCGACATATTCCCTGTATGCGTTCGACTGCCGGATCTGCTCCCCGAGCATGGCAACTGTCTGTCTGATCTGGTCCATTTGTATTTCCTCCCGCTTATTGAATTTCACCGAACATGAAATAGGTTTTGGGTTCGGTGATGCATACGTTTACAAAATTTCCGACAAGCTCGTCTCCGCCCCGGAAAAACACGAGCTTGTTGCCGTCTGTCCGCCCTTCCAGCAGGGCCGGGTTCTTTTCGTTTTTGCCCAGGCACAGAACGCGGACGCAGCGGCCCATGTACTGTGCGTTGGCGTCGGCGGAAAGGGCGTTTTGCGCCTGTATGAGCCGGTTGAAACGGCGCAGCTTGTCCGCATACGGAATCTGCCCCTCCATGCTGTACGCCGGCGTGCCCTTCCGCCGGGAATAGATGAAGCTGAACAGCATATCGTAGCGCACTTGCGCGACAAGGCGCAGGGTGTCCTCAAACATCTCCTCCGTCTCGCCCGGAAAACCGACGATGATATCGCTCGACAGGACGATTTCCGGCATGCGCTCTCTGGCGTAGCGGACGGTTTCCAGATAATCGGCCGAAGTGTATTTGCGGTTCATGCGGGCGAGGATCTCGTCGCTGCCGGACTGCACGGGCAGATGAAGCTGCTTGCACACCTTGGGGCAATCGGCCATGGCGTCGATCACGTCCTTGCCGATGTCCTTGGGATGAGAAGTCATAAACCGGATGCGGAAATCGCCCGGGACGGCGTCGATAGCCCGCAGCAGCTCGGAAAAGGACGCGCCGCCGGCCAGGTCCTTGCCGTAGGAGTTCACATTTTGACCAAGCAGCGTGATTTCCCGGCATCCGCCCTGCACAAGGCCCGAGATTTCATCCAGAATCGCAGCCATGTCCCGGCTGCGCTCCCGGCCGCGCACATACGGCACAATACAGTAGGAGCAGAAGTTGTTGCAGCCTGACATGATGGTGACATACGCCGCCGCCGTCTGCCGCCGGTACTGCGGCAGGCCCTCCGCGATCCGGCCCTCGCTCTGCTGCACATAGCTGGCGCGCTCCGCGCCGAAGTAGGATTTGTAAAGGATTTCGGGAAACCGGTATATATCGTGCGGGCCGAACATGAAATCCACATGCAGGAACTTACTCTGCATTTCCTCGGGAATATGCGGCTGCTGCACCATGCACCCGCACACGCCGATCTTCAGGCGCGGGTTTGCGCGCTTGAGATTTTTCAGCGCGCCGATGTTGCCGAGCGCCTTGCGTTCGGCATGGTCGCGGATGGTGCAGGTGTTGACGAGAATCACGTCCGCCTGCTCGCGCACGTCGGCCGGCGCAAAGCCCATTTCCACCAGCATCCCCATCAGCTTTTCCGAATCGTCTTCGTTCTGCTGGCAGCCGTATGTGACAATATATGCGAGAAAAGGCCGCCCTTCCCGCTGCGACTGCGCCCGCACGTATTCCGCGACCATGTCGCAAAACTGGCGCTGGCGCTGCATTTCCTCCGGGCTTACCCGCTTGCCCGTATCCGTTTGCCTCTCTGTCATAAACCGATTGATCCTTTACCAGACTTTCCGTGATTATTATCATATTTTAGCATTTTTTGAGGATGAAGTAAAGGACTAAATCATGAAAAAACCGCGTCCCCGGCGGGGACGCGGTTATACGCCGCACAGGTCAGATCTGGCTTTTGATCCGGTCGAGCGCGCATTTTTCCAGCCGGCTTACCTGCGCCTGGGAGATGCCGATTTCCTTTGCAACCTCCACCTGCGTCTTCCCGGCGAAAAAGCGCAGGGACAGGATTTTCTTTTCCCGGCCGCCGAGTTTCTTGATCGCTTCCTTCAGGGAGATCTCCTCCAGCCAGTTGTCGTCGGTGTTGCGATTGTCGCCGATCTGGTCCATGACGTAAATTGCGTCCGCGCCCTCGTTGTAGACCGGTTCGTACAGGCTCACCGGGTCCACGATGGAGTCGAGGGCCATGACGACGTCCTCCTTGGGAAGCTCCAGCTCCTTTGCGATCTGCTCGACTGTCGGGTCGCTGTTGCCCAGCGCGCTCAGCCGTTCCCGGGCCTGCAGCGCCTTGTAGGCAATATCGCGCATGGAGCGGCTGACGCGGATGCTGTTGTTGTCGCGGAGATACCGGCGGATCTCGCCGATAATCATGGGAACGGCATAGGTGGAAAACTGCACGTTCTGGCTCAGATCAAAATTATCGATCGCCTTAATCAGGCCGATACAGCCGATCTGGAACAGGTCGTCCAGGTCCTCTTTCCGGTTCACAAAGCGCTGCACGACGCTGAGCACCAGTTTCAGGTTGCCGCCGATCAGCTCCTCCCGGGCGCGCATATCGCCGTCTTTGACCCGCTGCAGCAGCGCCCTCTTCTCCGCCGCAGGCAGGACTTTCAGTTTTGCCGTATTGACACCGCATATTTCAACCTTGTTGGGATGCATATCCGCCGACCTCCAGACCGTAACTTCATATGTACATTATTGGTCTGCGGCGTTTCTTTCATACCGGAGCCGGGGATTAATTTATAGACAATATCTGACAGACTGCGCCTTACGATATTTTTTCGATCTCGCGCTTGAGGCGCTCCAGAATCTTTTTTTCCAGCCGGGAGATATAGGACTGGGATATGTGCAGCTGATCCGTAATTTTTCCGCTGTAATACTTGATATCGTTGGACAATATCGTTGCATAAATGGAA